>JAGVUW010000232.1 GCA_019136035.1 Verrucomicrobiota bacterium
CGCGCCACGGCCTGCTGCAGGCTGCGCGGGTCGCCCATGGCGGCGAGGGCCTCGCCGACCCAGCACAGGGCGTGATTGGACTGCACCGGGTCCTCGGAGAACTGGATGATCTCGCCGAGTTCGGCGAGGGCGCCGGCGAGGTCCGGGGGGGTCTGCTGGCGGCGGGCCTGGGCCAGGCCGAACTTGGCATCGAAGAAGAAGCCGGTGCGCGGGCTCTCGCTGAGGAGGGTGGTGAACCAGCGGCGGGCCTCGTCGTAGGTCTTCAGGCGCAGGCAGGCCTGGCCGGCACGGAACAGCGCGGCCTCGCGGGCGCGCTCGCGCAGGCGCTGCGCCTCGGGGTCCTTCGGCGCCTCGGTGCGTGCCAGCAGCTCGCGGCTGGCGGCCAGCGAGACGGCCGGGTCGCCCTGATCGAGGAGGCGTTCGGAGATGAAGGCGAGGTTGCCGGGGTGGACGGCGGCGGGCTTCTCGAGGAGCTTGGCGAAGCTCTGGGCGGCCTCGCTGGTCTGGCCCTGCTCCCACTGCGCCCGGCCGAGGCCGAAGAGGGCCTCCTGGGTGGCCTCGGAGTCGGGGAACTCGCGGGCGAGGCGATTGAGGATGGCCGACGCCTGGTCGTACGCCTCGAGTTCGAGGAAGATGGCGCCGAGGCGGGCGAGGTTCTTCGGGACGTGGGTGCTCTTGGGGTGCGTCTCGAGGAAGCCCTCGAAGGCCTCCTGGGCGCGGCGCTTCCAGCCGACCATGGCCTCCTGCAGGGGCTTCATCTGGCCTTCCACCTCGGCGCGCTGGGCCGCCAGTTCCTCCAGGCGCGCCTTGCCGGTCTCGGCCTGGTGCTCGGCGGCGGTGCGCTGCAGGGCGAGGTGGCGGGTCTGCTCGTCGTGGAGGGCCTTCCAGGCAGCGATCGCGGCCTGCGATGGCGCCTTGAGGCCGGGGGCGAGGGCATTGCGCTCGTCGCCGGCCGGCGTGGCGAGGGCCTTCTCGAGGGCCTGGGCGGCGGCGAGGGAGCGGGCGTTCGCCTGGAGGCGTGCGGCCATGACGAGGGCGGCGCTGGCGACGAGGTCATGGCGGTACTGGGCGGTCTCGGCCTCGCGGCGGCGCCGGCCCACGAGGTCGGTGGCAGCAGCGAGGGCGGCCTCCAGGTCGGCACTGGCGGCGGCGGCGGCGCCGGCGATCTGGTCGCGCTGCTTATAGGCCTCGGCGAGTTTCTCGCGGCTCTGGTCGCGCTGTTCGGAGAGGGCCTTGGCCTTGGTCTCGAGGGCCTGCCGGGCGTCGCCCTCGGCGGCGGCCTGCTGTTCCTGGACCTGCTGGAGCTGCTCTTCGAACTGGCGGCTGGCGGCCTCGCCCTCGACGATGGCCTTTTCGGCCTCCTGGGCGGCCTGTCGCCGGGCCTGCAGGCGTTCGCCGGCGGCGCGTTCCTCGGCGGCAGCGGCGGTGGCGGCCTGGGTGGCGGCCTCGAGCTGTTCCTTGGCCTCGCGAGTCTTCGCCTCGAGGGCGGCCTTCTCGGTGGCGAGGGCCTCAGCCGCCTCGGCACAGGCCGCCAGCTCGCCGCGGACGCGGGCGCGGGCGCGGGCTTCCATATCTGTGGCCAGTTTGGCGAGGTCGGTGTCGAGTTCCGGGTGCTTGGCGGCCTCGGCCCGCGCCAGGGCGGTGAAGTCGAGGTCGATGGCCCCGAGGGCCTGCGTCTGGTCCTGCCAGCTCTGGCGCAGGCGGTCGGCCTCGGCGGTGAGGGCGTTGAGCTGGTCCTGGGCCGAACGGATGGCCGTCTCGGCCTGGCGGCGCTGACGGTCGAGGTCGGCGAGGCGTTCGCGCCGTTCGAGGAGGGCCGGGCGGACCTTCTCGCCGGCCAGGTCGAGGGCCCAGGCGCGGTACGAGGCAGCGTCCTCGCGCAGGCGCTGGGCGGTCTTGGAGGCGGGGTTGAAGCCCTTGTCGTTGTCGGGCTGGACCCAGGTCAGGAGCTCATTGAACTGCTCTTCAGCCTCGGCCGGCGTGTCGCCGAGCATGATCAGCTCGGCCGCGCGGAACTTGGCCTCGAGGCGGTCATCCGCGTAGCGCGGCAGGGTCTCGTTCTCGGCGTAGCGCAGGAAGGCATCGACGGCCTCGCGGGGCTGTTCGAGGGTGTAGTAGATCCAGCCGAGCTTGTAGAGCGCCCGGGTGCCCTTATCGATGGCGCTGTAGCGTTCGACCAGGCGCTGGTACTTCGGCGCCGCCTGCTGGAAGGCCTCGCGGACCGCGGCCTTGCTGGCCTCGCGCTGCTCAGCGGGGGCCTTGCGGCTGCGCTCGACCCGCTCGTCAGCCAGGCGGTAGTGGTGTTCGGCGATGGCGAAGGCGACGTCCGGGGCCTTGGGGTGGTCGATGGCGGTCTCGACGAAGAGCTCCCAGGCGGCCATGGCGTCGGCCAGCATGGCCTCGCGCGGCTCGCCCTGGAGGCCCTTGGCCTTCTCGTACATGAGGCCGCCGAGGCGGAAGAGGCAGTCGGCGGTGCCGTCGGCCTTCGGCATGACCTGAGCCAGGTAGGAGGCGATGGCCTGGGCTTCGAGGAAGCGGTCGGTACTGCCCAGGCAGATGATCAGCGGGCTGGCGACCTCGGGGAGGCGTTTGCTGCGCCGGCCCAGGCGCAGGGCCTCCAGGTACAGAGGTATGGCGCCCTGGTAGTTCTTCGTCTGGAGAAAGGCCTGCGCCTGCTCGAGTTTCAGGCCGACCTCGGCCTCGACATTGGCATCGCTGAGGGCCACCTTCTCGCCGAAGGCCTGCTCGAGGAAGCTGCTGCAGCGGCCGTGACGCGTCAGGGCCTTCATGCGGTACTCGGACTCGCCGTAGTCGGTGACGACGGTCTCGAGGAGCTTGGCGGCGGCGAGGGCGATTTTGCGGGCGCGGTCGTTGTCGCCGGCGAGGTAGTGTGCCAGGGCCAGGCCGCGGTAGGCCTCGCCCTTGTAGAACAGCGCGCCGGCATACGGCGAGGCCGAGCGGTCGGCACCGGAGGCGACCTCCTTCTCGATGTCGGCCAGGAGGTCGGACTTGTCGGCCATATCGATGACGCGGAGGGCATCCTTGAACCCGGTGACCTTGAGGGCGTCCTTGCCCTTATCCTTCTGGCGCAGGCTGTTCAGCTCGTCGCCGGCGAGAAGGATATGAGCGCGGGCGGTCTCAAGGTAGGCGGAGACGGCCACGCCGTCGCGCAGGAAGAGGAGCTCCTGGAGCTGGGTGATGACGGCCTGGATGGCGGCGCGGTTGACGGGCTTCTTGTCATCGAACTTGCCCTCTTCGGTATCGATGACCGCCTGGCCCTTGAGGAAAGACAGCTTGCGGTCGTCGGCGCCGGCGGTCTGTGCCAGGAGTTCGAGGACCTTGGCGGCCTCGGCGCCCTTGCCCTGGCGTTTGAGGACGGTGCTGTAGATGGAGACGGCCCGCGCGTAGGCCTCAGCCTCGCGGCCCTTGCCCTGGGGGGGCTTGGTCTGGGCGAAGTACTGCGCATAGACCTTCGCCGCGGCGTCATTCTGGCCGCGCATGGCCGCGACCTCGGCACGCAGGAGCAGGGCCATGGCGGCGTAGGGGCTGTCGGGCTTGATCTGCTCGAGGGCGGCCTCGGCCGGCTTGCTCTTGCCGGTACGGTAGAGGGTCCGCGCCTTTTCGACGAGGATCTCGTCGCGGCGTTTCGGGTACTTGGCCTCCATCTGCTCGAGGAGGATCTCGGCGTAGTCGAGCATCTCGAGGCCGTTGAGGGCCTCCAGGACCGCGAAGTCGACCTCGCTCTCGTCAATCGCCAGCACGGGCGAGGCGAGCAGCAGGGCCAGCACGAGAGCGACCACCCGGGGCATCCGGGCTCCGGGCTGAAGCAGCGTCCGCAACTGTGAGCGCATGGCCTTATCCTCGGACTGACGACCCCGTCGGGCGGCCGGCGCCGCCGGGCCGTGATGGGCACAGCCGGCGCGCGCCATGGGCACACCGTGGCGGACAAGGCGAGAGGAGGAGCCCCGCAGGGAGGGCCAGGAGGAGAAGGCAGTCGAAGGAAAAGTGGTCGGGGCGAGAGGATTCGAACCTCCGACCTCTTGGTCCCGAACCAAGCGCTCTAGCCAGACTGAGCCACGCCCCGACGTCGACCGCAACGGTGGCAGGACGTCTGGCGTCCTGTCCACAACCAACGACTCCTTAGTATGGCACCTCACCGACGAAATGCAACTGCTCTCACCTCACCTTTCTTTCACCGTCCGCCTCGGCTGGGTTGTTGCCGAGGCGGGCGGGCAACCTCGCATGGGACGTCCCGGCGGCCGTTTCAGCCGCCGAGCTTGTCGATCAGTTTGATCAGCGGCATGAACAGTGCGATGACGATACCGCCGACGATCACGGCCAGGAAGCAGATCATGATCGGCTCCAGCATCGAGGTCAGGGCCTCGACAGCGCGGTCCACTTCCTCCTCATAGACGTCGGCCACGCGGTTGAGCATCTCCGGCAGGGCACCGGTCTCCTCGCCGACCTCGATCATGGCGACGACCATGCCCGGAAAGACGGCGGCCTTGTCGAGGGGCCGGGTCATGCCCTCGCCCTCCTTGACGGCGTCATGGACGCTCTGGATAGCGCGCGCCACGATCTCGTTGCCCGAGGTATCGCGGACGATCTGCAGGGCCTGCAGGACGGCCACGCCGGACTGCATCAGGGTGCCGAGGGTTCGGCAGAAGCGCGCCGCGCTGGCGCGCACGGTCAGGGCGCTGATGGGCGGGACCTTTAACATAATAAGGTCCCATACGTAGGTTCCCGGCTTGGTCATTTTGATGAGGCGGAAGACGACGATCGCGGCCGCCAGGGCGATCGCCACCACGATGGCGTGGTCCTTCATGGCGGTACTGGCGCCGATGACGAGCTGCGTCAGGCCCGGCAGGCTCTCGCCGGGGAGCATCTCCTCGAACATCTTCGAGAACTTCGGTACGATGAAGATCATGAGGCCGGCAGTGATGACGCCGGCGATGGTCAGCACGAGCATCGGGTAGACCATGGCCGACTTGACCTTACCGGCGACGCGCTGGGCCTTCTCCATGAACTCGGCCAGGCGCTTGAGCACCGTCTCCATGGCACCGGAGGCCTCACCGGCGCGGACCATGTTGACGTAGAGTCGGTTGAAGGACCCCGGGTGGGAGGCGAGGGCCTCGGAGAAGGTGGTACCGCCCTCGACCGAGTCGGCGAGGTTGCCGAGGACCTTGCGCAGGGATGGGTTGTCCTTGGCCTGGCGTTCGAGGGTGCGCAGGGCGCGGACCAGGGGCAGGCCGGCCTCGAGGAGGGTCGCGAGCTGCCGGGTGGTGGTGGTGAGGTCCTTCCGGCGGATCTTCGGGGCGGTCAGGCCGGCGCCGAAGCCGCTCAGGCCGCCGGCGGCCTTGCCGCCACCGGCGCCGCCCTTACGGGCTCCGCCGGCGCCCTTGCCGCCGCCGGCCGCGCGCGGCGCCACGACGCTCGTCGGGAAGAGCCCCATCTGTTTGAGCTTGGCCCCGGCCTCCTGCTGGTTCTCAGCATCGATCTGGCCTTTGTGCTCTTTGCCGCCCGAGTCGACGGCGACATACTGGAAACGGGCCATGGGGCACCTCCGGCCGCGCGGGCCTCGCGCGGGATACGCTTACTTCTTGTTGGCGCGTTCCTGCTGCATCTTCTGGATGACGGCCTCGGGATCCTTGGCCTTGGTGATCAAATCGCCGTAGGAGATCTTCCCCTCAGAATACAGCCGGGTCAGGTGCGAATCCAAGGTATTCATGCCGTACTTGGCGCCCGTCTGGATATCCGAGGTGATGCGGTAGGTCTTGCCGTCGCGGATCAGGGCCTGGATGGAGGGCGTGGTGATCATGATTTCGAAGGCGGCGATACGGCCCTTCTTGTCATGGCGGGGCAGGAGCACCTGCGAGATGACGCAGATCAGACAGACGGCCAACTGGGTGCGGATCTGCTCCTGCTGGTCGGTCGGGAAGGCGTCGACGACGCGGTCGACGGTCTCGGCGGCGCCGGTGGTATGGAGGGTCCCGAAGACGAGGTGGCCGGTTTCCGCCGCCGTGATGGCGGCGCCGATGGTCTCCAGGTCGCGCATCTCACCGACGAGGATGACGTCGGGGTCCTGGCGCAGGGCGCGGCGCAGGGCCTCACCGAAGGAGGGCACATCGACGCCGACCTCGCGCTGCGTGATCAGGCTGTGCTTGTGGGTGTGGTAGAACTCGATCGGGTCCTCGATGGTGATGATGTGGTCATCCTTCTCGCGGACCTCGCGCTGTGTGATCAGGCTGTGCTTGTGGGTGTGGTAGAACTCGATCGGGTCCTCGATGGTGATGATATGGTCATCCTTCTCGCGGTTGATGACGTCGATCATGCTGGCCAGCGTGGTCGACTTGCCGCTGCCGGTGGGTCCGGTGACCAGGACCAGGCCGCGGGGGCGGAAGAGGATGTCCTTGATGGCGGGCGGCAGGCCGATCTGGTCCAGTGAGAGGAGGTTGTTCGAAATTGTCCGCAGCACCAGGCCGATGGTGCCCTTCTGCTTGAAGACGCTGACGCGGAAGCGCGCCTGGGTGCCGAAGGCGAAGCCGAAGTCGACGGTGCCGTCTTCCTGCAGGCGCTGCTGGTTGACC
>JAGVUW010000307.1 GCA_019136035.1 Verrucomicrobiota bacterium
ACCCACCCTTCGGCAGGAAGCATGAAGGCTGTATCATTGACATACGCCCCATCGGTATCCCAGGAAAATCGCGGCAGTTTGGCGATATCGGGCCAGAGGATCTTCGGCTCATCGAAGGCGGCGTAGTAGGCGCAGGAGCGCAGCTCCCACCAGAACTCGCCCTTGTCGGTGCGCCGCTCTGCCGCGTCGGCGAACGGCGCCAGGTGGTCTGCAAGGGCGGGATGGGTCGCCCGCAGCCACTCCCAGGCGGCCCCGCACGATGGACCGCCGCTCCGGGGCGGGGCCGCCGCAGCGCCGTCTGCCGCGGCCATCGCCTGGCGGGTGAAGCCGCTCGGCATGGCGATCAGGAACCGGCCCTCGTCCTGCTGGTACCATGGCCGGAGGTCCTCGCCGCGGAGGAGTCGGCGGAGGATGGCGTTGCAGCCCGGGTCGGCGGCGACCAGGCGGTCGCGGCTGGGGCGGTCGATGATGAAGGCCTCGTTGAGGCCGGTCTTGACGCCGTAGTAGATACGGCCGTTGACGGCCTCGCCGAGGGGCCGTCCGGCGGCCATGATGCGGTCGAAGAGGGCGCTCACTGCCGCCGGCTGGAAGCGCCACTCCGGGCGGCTGAGGACGCTGTCCTCGCAGTCGAGGCCGTCGCTGGCCACGGCCTCGGGAATCGAGTCGGGTATGCCGCCGCGCATGAAGTACGAGCGGAAGGTGCGCGCGGCGGGCGGCGGCCGCGGCGTTTCGCCCGCGACGGGCTCGGCTGTCGGCACACCCCCCGCCGCCGGCGGGACCCGGGGCTGTCCTGAGTGGGCGTCAGCGCTCAGGCCGTCACCCTGAAGGGGTGCCAGATCGTAGCCGGGGGTCGTGCGCAGCTCGACCCCCGGAACCGTAGACCCACAGACCGTGCACCCTGGAGGGGTGCCAGAACCGGGCTTCGACGCCGTACCGGCCGGGGTCTTCTCCAGGATGGAGATCGTCGGGAAGACCATCTCGGCGTCCTCGAAGGGCTGGTTCTCACCGAAATTCACGAGACGGCCATAGCGCGCCACGCCGGGCAGCCAGGCGCGGAAGGGCGCCGCGAAGTTCGCGTTGGCGAAGGTCCCCGAGGTGATGAAGCCGAGGCGCCCGCCCGGTCGCAGGAGCTGCAGCCCGCGCTCGATGAAGTAGAGGTAGGCGTCGGCGGTGCCGGCGTAGCAGCGGAACTCGCGCTGGAAGGCGGCCTTGCAGGGGCTCAGCCACTCCTGTCGGATGTAGGGCGGATTGCCGATGACGCAGTCGAAGCCGCCGGCGGCGGTGACCTCGGGGAACTCGGCGGACCAGTCGAAGGCATGCGCGGCCAGCTCCGCCGGGAGATCCGGCGCCGGCGCGATGATCGAGTTGCCGCAGCGGATGCTGGCATTGAGGTCGTTCAGCGGCTTGCCGGTGCGCGCCGTCTTCAGCCACAGCGAGAGCTTGGTGATCTCCACCGACTCCGGCGAGAGGTCGACGCCGCAGAGATTGCGCGTGAGGATCTCGCGGTCGAGGTCGAAGAGCTCCGGCTGACCGCCGCGCAGGGCGGTGAGGCGGTCGTTGGTGCGCACGTACTCGGCGTGGAGGAAGTCGAAGGCGGCGATGAGGAAGGCGCCCGAGCCGCAGGCCGGATCGAGGACGCGCAGGTGGCGCAGGACGGCCTGGTAGTCCTCCCAGAGGGCGATCCGCGCGGCGCGCTGACGCACGGCGCCCCGGACCGCCTCGGGGTCGTGCCGGGCCTGCAGCGCAGCGAAGCGCTCGCGCAGGGTGGCGCCGATCGTCTCGGCGACGATGTACTGCGTGATGAACTCGGGGGTGTAGAAGATGCCGCCGAGCTTGCGGGTGGACTTGCTCGCATCGACCTTCTGGCCCTGGATGGCGGCGCGCAGGCCCTCCAGGTCGCTGACCGACTGCTCGAAGATGTGGCCGAGGATATTGACGTCGACGTCGGTAGCGAAGTCGTACTCAGAGAGCCGCAGGCAGCCGTCGAGCACCGCATCGCTGACCTGCAGGGCCTCCAGCGCCGCATCGGCGCGGAAGAGCCCGCCGTTGTAGCCGCAGATCTTCATGGGCGGGCTGCCCTTATCGACGGCCTGGAAGAGCCCGCAGAGCTGCTGCCAGCGCGAGGTCGGCACGAAGCCGGTGCCGGCGGCGCTGATGGCCTGGCGGATGATGCCGTGGGGGAGCAGGCCGGTGTCCTCACAAAAGGCGATGAAGAGGATGCGGTCGAGGATCTTCTGGGCCAGGGCCAGCAGGCGTATGCGGTGGGCCACCGGATCGCCGTCGGCCGGAGGTGGATTGGCGTCGCGAAGGTGCTCGAAGAGCTGCACGCGGACGGTGCTGAAGAGGGTGTAGAAGTCGCGGGTGATCTGCTGTTCGCGGTGGGTCGAGTCCTCGAGCAGGCTGTCGACGACGCTGCGCATGGGCGGCTCGGCCAGGAGGCGGTCGCGGCCGAGGAGGAAGTGGAAGAGCCGCAGGGCGTCGGGCTGGTCCAGATCGGCGAGAGCGAACTCGATGGCGTAGGCCTGACCGCGGCTCTTGCTGTAGAGCCGGAGGGTGACGAAGTTCGAGACCACCACCCAGCGGCAGTCGTCGAACTTGGCGAGGTAGCCGAAGGCCTGCTCGACCGGCGTCAGGTTGCCATGGCCGGACTGCTTGGCGTCCAGATCGGCGGCGGGCGGCTTGAGCTCGACAACGACGCGGGTGACGTCGCGGCCATAGCCGATGAAGCCGAGGCGGGCGTCGGGGGTCTTGCCGCCCTTCGTCTCCGATGAGGCCGACTCGGCCTTGAGGTTGTAGGCGTCGAGATGGCCGGCCGGAAGGACGTAGCCCAGCACGCCGCCGAAGATGTCGGTCAGGAACTGCCCTTGGAAGGGCTTCTCCTTCTCGGCACGGAAGGCCGGATCCCTGGCGGTGCGAGCCCAGTTGGCCACCTGCTCCGTCTGTGCCGCGGTGAAGGCCGGCAGGTGGTGGCAGGCGCGACTCCTGAGCAGGTTCGGGTTGAACAGCGGCTTGAACAGCTCGGGCATCGCCACCTCCACGCAGCATCGCTCCCGTACGGCCGCTACTATGGCATGGCTGAACCGACTCGCCAGCCTCGCCCCAGGCCGCCGGCGCGCGGGGGCGCCGGCACATGCGCAAGGATGCGCATGCCACCTCCCACCCGCATGCCACCTCCCACCCGCATGCCACCACCGACGCACCGTCCACTGACGTACAGACGCCCGGGGCGGACTCGCCCTATCAGCCTTTCCCCCACGGCTTGGCGCTCTTGGCGGCGTGGCGAGAAAAGGCGCCGCCTGAAGCCGGCCATAGAGGGATATCCCGCCAAACCGGCTCGCCGGGGTGGGGAATATCCGGCTCAGTCGGTCAGGTTGCGTTCGACGAGGTTGTTGGCGCCGCCGACGACGCGGATGGCCTCGATCAGCCGCGCCGGCTGACGGCGGTCGCGGATGGTGCAGCCCGTGACGGCGCAGTCGGCGCTGTCCTGGAGGAGCACGCCGCAGGGCTCGGCCTCCAGGATCTGGCACTCGGCGACGCGTACCGCGGTGCTGCCGCGGATCTCGACGGCGGCGGCATCGGGGCCGGCACCGCGACTGCCCTTGAGGACCATGCCGGTCATCAGGCAGCCGTCGCAGCGGTCGAAGAGGACCCCGTCGCCGGTCTCGACGCGGTAGTCGGGGTTGCGGTCGATGCCGTTGGACCCCAGGATGATCTGGTCGCACTGCTCGAAGCGCAGGCTGCGCTCGTGGCCGGAGTAGAAGACATTGCCGGTGATGACCACGTTGCGGGCGTAGGCCAGGTGGATATTCACCTGCTGGCTGCTGATGAGGTTGCCGGAGATGGCCCAGTGCCCGACCTTGTGGCGGCTGGCGTCATCCCAGCCGCGGATGCGTATGTTGGCGCCGCCCGGGCTGGGCACCGCCTGGATGGTGTTGCTCGCGATGGTGCCCTCGCGCACACTCGAGAGCCGCGACTCGATCCAGATGTCCGCCGACTCTGCCGCCTCGTGGTCGACGTTGTACTCGATGTCGTTTCCGGTGATCTGGAGGTTGCGGATCTCGCTCTCCAGGACCTTGATCCCGCCGCCGCGATTGTAGCTGATGTGACAGCCGAGGATGTTGCTCTGGTGCAGGTTGACGTGGTCGTAGAAGACCCCGATGCCATGGCAGTGGTGGACATGGCAGGCGCTGATGATGAGGTTGCGGTTCTGTCGGTAGACATGGATGCCATGCAGGCAGTCGCGGACATGCACCCCGCTGAGAGTCGGCTGCCAGAGCGCCTCGAGGTGGATGCCAATGGCCTCCGGGTGCTCGCCGACGATCTCCAGGCCGCTGACGGTCGGCAGGCGCTCGTTCTGGAGCACCTGCGTGGTCAGGCTCTGCGGACTGGCGGTGCCCTCGTGCGAGCCGACCAGCTTCAGGGCCGGACCGGCGCCCCGCATGACCAGGGTGGCACAGCCGTCGGCGCCGGCAATGCCGACCCGGCCGGTCTGCCGCAGGTCGACCCGGAGCGGCCGGTGGATGAGGTAGGTCCCGGGCGCCAGGACCAGATGCCCGCCGCCCTCGTCGAGGGCGCGCTGGAGGGCCTGGGTGTCGTCGGTCTGGCCGTCGCCGCGGGCGCCGAAGTCGCTGACCGTGCGCATGGTGGGTCGTCCTCTGCGTGAAGCATCTTGCGCCGCGCCGGCGCCGCCCTGAGGGGGGCCCCTGTCGCCCTGCGGCACGGCCAGGCCCACCATACCCCCGCCCAAGCGCATGGCAACCGCCGGGCGCCGCCCCGCAGGGCTGTTTGAAAGTCCGGTTCTGGCACCCCTTCAGGGTGCGTGGGTTGTGGGTTCGCGTTTCCGGGGGTCGTGCTCTCGCGCGCAAGGGAGGACTGGACGACGGGGAGGCGACAGCCTGCTGGCAGAGCCGGCGGGGGGGCCTATAGTCGTGGGTCGAGGCTGCGATCGGCCCGCGCGGACCTCCCGGGCGCGCCAATCTCCCGATTGGCAGAACGGGAGCCACTCGGGAGAGTGGCGATCCCAGGGGGAGCCGCCCCGCCGGCGCGGGGCGCGCCGGGCAGAACGCGGCGAGGCCTCGCTGGCCATGGGCGCTGGAGCGCGGGTGGCCACGGACGCGCATGCGTCCGCGGGCCGTGACGGCGTCGGCAGCACCGCGCCGCGGTCGGCCGTAGGTACAGTCCGGAGGAGTCCGCCATGATCGGTATCGTCGAGCGCTTCCCCAACGGCGTCGTGGTCCACCAGGCAACCGACGAGGCGACGCCGGCCTGCAATATCTACTGCGAGTTCCCGTGGTGCCCGCCGGATTCGCGCGGCTTCGTCTTCCAGCGTCTGCGGCCCGACGACGCCGCCAACCCGTGGGACTTCGTCGCCTGCGAGTTCGGCACCTGGGAGCAGCGCCTCCTCGGCTCCGGCAACGCCTGCACCATGGCCGGTGGGCGCTTCTACTACCGCCATGAGCTGGCGCCCGGCCGCCGCGAGCTGCGCCGGGTCGACCTCGCCAGCGGCGTTGAGGAGACCCTCGCCGCGCCGCCGGAGGCCCTCGCCCGCGGTGGGCTGTGCCTCTCCGCCGACGAGCGCTACATGGCCTGGTCGTACCCGGTCTCGTTCGCGCCGCAGCGTTTCGCCGTGGCCCTTGCCGACCGCCATACCGGCGACTGCCGCATCCTGCACGAGGACCCGTGGACCTGCAATACCCACCTGCAGTTCGAACGCGGCCGCGGCCGGCAGCTCCTAGTCCAGCACAACCGCGGCTGCGTCTTCGATGCCAACGGCCGGCGACAGGTGCTCTGCGGCAAGGAGGGCTGCACCCTCTTCATCCTGAGCATCCCCGACGGCCAGCTCACACCGCTGCCGGTCGGACCGCCCTTCACCGCCAGTTGCTCGGGCCACGAGACCTGGCTGGGGACCTCCGGGGCGGTGCTCCTGACTCTCAATCTCCAGGAGGACTACGACCAGGGCAAGGGCCCCATCGGCGTGGTCCGCCCCGGCGGGCCGTTCCGCCTGCTCGCCGCCGGTCGCGAGATGAACCACATCGGCACCGCCGACGACGGCAGCCTCTACTGCGCCGACGCCTGCAGCCCCGACGAGATCCTCATCGGCGCCGTCGCCACCGACCGCGTCGCCACCGTCTGCCCGGCCCGGAGCTCCTACCGGCGCGGCCGACCCGATGCCCACCCCCATGCCTACCTCTCGCCGGATGCGCGCTGGGTGGTCTTCAACTCCGACCGCGGCGGCTCGGTGCAGGTCTACGTCGCGGCCGTGCCGCCGGCGATGGTGCAGGCCCTGCTCGAGACAACGGCGCCCTGACGGGCCGGCCAGGCAGACGGGGCAGACGGGGCAGACTCGTCAGACCTGCCGCGCCGCCGTCACTCGGGCGGGCGTCCTGGGGCAGGTCAGTCCAGGGCGACGCCCATCTCGTGGAAGCGCGCGGCGGCGGTCAGGAAGTGGGCCGTGATCCAGAAGACGGTCCAGTGCTCCGAGTAGCCGCCGCGGCCGTGTCCAGAGGGGTCGAAAGCGCGCGGCTGCTGGGTGTAGTGCGTCTGCTCGATCTGCTCGCCCTGGCTGCCATCGGCGTCGATGAGCTGACCGCAGCTCCGGAACATCACCCGCGCCAGATGCTGCAGGTCGGGCCGGCCGGCCAGGGCGCCGAGGCGGTGGACGTCGGGTGCGATCAGGACGCCGTAGACATCCAGATGCATGTTCTGCACGGACACGGCCGTCCAGCCCCGCGTCTTCAGGCCGCGGTCGGCCAGCGGCCCGGGCGGGAGCGGGATATCCCAGCCGACGCAGTAGGTCAGCACGACGTCGAGGGCGTGCAGGGCCGCGGCCAGCCAGGCGCGCTCGGCGGTGAGGTCGAACAGGGCCAGGAAGGCCTGCATGGCGGCGAAGGCGCCCTCCTTATCCTCGCAGGAGGCATCCAGAGTGCCGCCCCAGTAGGGCTCGCGGAGGCTGCGATGGCGGTCGCGGTAGTGCTCGCCGGCCTTGACGGCCGCAGCGCGCAGGAGGGTATCGCCGTAGCGTGCCGCGCCGGCGGCCAGGGGCGCCACGAGGAAGGCCTCGTTGGTGGAGACCGGCCGCCAGGTGGAGCGCAGGATGCGCCCGGCGTGCATAGCGCAGGCCCGCCGCAGGAAGGCTTCCCAGCGCCGGCCGTCCAGGCCGGTGCGCGGCGTCGCCTGCACGGCCCGGAAGAGATTCAGCATGGCCTGGCCCTCGGAGAGGACCTCGAGGTGCTTCCAGCGTCGGGCGTCGATGTCGTACCAGGTATGGAAGCCCTCCTCGTGGAAGGCCGCGGTGCAGAGGAAATCGAGCGAGCGCTGGGCCTTGTTGTGCAGTCCGGGGTGCGGTTCGAGGACGGGCGCCAGGACCGGCAGGGCGTAGCCGGGCGCGGCAGCCTGGCCGCACCAGCCCATGACGATGAAGCGCCGGTCGGGGTACTTCAGGAAGCCGCAGCAGGCGTCGTCCTCGTACCACCGCCCGAGGGCATGACGGGCCTTGGCCTCGACGATCTCGGCGGCGGTCGGCAGGCCGTCGACGCCGGTCGGCGCCAGGCGCGCCAGGCTGGTGCGCACGGCCGGCCGGAAGCCCGAGCCGGCATCGAGGCCGGCGACGACCTCGACAGCGAACTCCTTGCGCAGGGTGGTGCCGGGAGCGACCTCGATCCAGGCCTCGTCCCAGGGCTCCCAGCGGTCCTGGCCGGTCTTGACCACGCTGAGCTGCCCCGAGGCGGCGCACGGCCCCGTGAGCAGGGCCAGCTCGGTGCCATCGGCGCGGGCCTCGAGGCCCGCCGACCACCACTGGTCGGCGAGATGGCCGCCGGGCGCCGGCGACGGCGAGGCGTGCAGGGCGACGCCGATGACGGTGCCGTTTTCGGGCACCTCTGCCGCGACGAACGGCAGGGGCAGGCGGTGCTCTTCGAAGAAGGCCCGCTCGCCGGGCTGGCCGGTGAACACCGGCACGCGGCCGCTGCGGGCGCCGCTGGGATTACCGCAGTACAGGCACCCGGGGATCACCACGCGCGCCCCGGCGGCGCCGGTGAGCAGACGCACCGCCAGCGTGCAGCGCGAGGCCAGGGCGGTGCCGGTCCAGCGCCAGGTGCGCAGACAGCGCCAGACGCCCGGCGCCTCGGCGCGCCAGGCGTCCTGGAGTTCCCAGGCGCCGGCGACGGTACGGACGGCGCCCTCGAGGATCGTCCAGGGACCGGCGATGCGGACGCGCTCGGGCTGGCCGTGGCACCACCCGGCCGGCCAGCGGTCCTGCCAGGCCATGGCCACCGACCACAGGCCCTCGGGCGGACTCGACACCACGACGCCTCCCGGACCGGCAACACGAATCCCGTGGACATCCGCACAGAAGACCATGGCGCCCTCCCTGCCTCGCGGCACTCTCCTCGTACCACATCCTACGATAGCACGCCTGTCGGCCACCCGGGGGGCCAGAACTGGACATTCAGACGGCCCTGCCCCAAAGCGCGGCGACGTGCTACGTTACCCCCCCAGACGCCCGGCGCGGTGCCGAACCGACCGGCGTACCGGCGACGCGAGAGCCCGCCGGGGCCGGCGCAGGACCGATGCCCGCCCGGGCGACAGGAGGACCGACCATGTGGCAGAAGGCAGCACGTATGGCCATGGCAACCGCCGCTCTGAGCGCGGCGACACTGCTCGGACAGGAGCCCGCGCCGATGACGGAGAAGCCCGCCCCAACCGCACCCGAGGCCGTCACCCCGGCCGCACCCGCGGCCGCCACCCCGGCCGCACCCGAGGCCGCGCTCGACATCGAGCTGCAGTTGCCGCCGCGCCTCTACGCCACGCCGGGCCTGGAGTGCAACCTGTACTTCGAGAACACCGTCCTGGTGATCAACCCGGCCGCCCTGGCCTTCGACGTGACCTGCGCCAAGGGCGCCCAGGAGCGCGAGCGTTGGACCTACACGCCGGCCGCCGGTGATGTCGGCGAGTACCCCCTGACCCTGACCGTCTACGGCGAGGGCAACCGCCTCCTGGCCCAGGCCAGCACCACGGTGCGCGTGGTCGACCCGGCGGCCGGTGGAGCGCTGTCGGTGCTGATCATCGGCGACAGCCTCACGAATGCCTCGATCTACCCGTTGCAGGTCCTGGAGAACAGCGACGCGGACGAGAAGCTCGAGGTGACCCTCATCGGCACCAACATCCCGCGGAAGGACAACCCGCGCCTGCGCCATGAGGGCTACGGCGGCTGGACCGCGGTGCGTTTCGTCTCGCACTACGACGCCGAGGCCTGGAAGGACGGCCGCCGCGCCGGCAGTCCGTTCATGTTCATGGGCGACGACGGGAAGCCGGTGTTCGACTACGGGCGCTACTGCCGCGAGCAGAATGAGGGCAAGGCCCCCGATGTGGCGACCATCCTGCTGGGCTGCAACGACACCTTTGGCGCCACCGAGGAGACCCAGGCCGACGTGATCGCGGCCTGCATGGCGAACATGGAGATCCTAGTCAACGCCATCCGCGCCTTCGGGCCCAACACCGCCATCGGCATCCTCCTGCCGGCGCCCCCGGCCGGCACCCAGGATGCCTTCGGCGCCAACTACTACTGCAACCAGACGCGCTGGCAGTACCGCCGCAACCAGCACCGGCTCGTCCGCGCCATGGTCGAGCGCTATGGCGGCCGCGAGGCCGAGGGCATCGCCGTGCTGCCCTCGAATGTCGTCGTCGACCCGATCTACGGCTTCCCCTCACGCACCGTCAAGGCCAACGCCCGCAGCACCGTCGAGGTCGTCCGCCTCAACAACGGCGTCCACCCGAATGAGTGCGGCTATCGCCAGATCGGCGATGCCCTCTACGGCTGGCTGAAGGCCCTCGCCGCCGCCAAGCCCTGACCGGGACCACCCTCAACGCGGCCGCCGCCCTCAGTCGATGAGGGCGGCGGCCGGAGGTCAGAGGACGGAGGTCAGAGGCCGGAGGCCGGTGGGCCGGGCCTCGGGCGTCGGGCGTCCTGAGTTCGGAGTCCAGAGGGCGGAGTTAGGGGGGCCGATTCCCATCGTTTCCCATCGACTCCTGTCGAAACCTGTCGAGCCCTGTCGACGTCAGCGTTGGACGTCCGGCGTTGGGCGTTCTCCCCCTCCGCCGTTGGGCGTTGGGCGTTCAGCGTTCAGCGTTGGACGTTCTCCCCCTCCGCCGTTGGGCGTTGGGCGTTCAGCGTTCAGCGTTGGGCGTTCTCCCCCTCCGCCGTTGGGCGTTGGGCGTTCAGCGTTGGACGTTCTCCCCCTCCGCCGTTGGGCGTTGGGCGTTCAGCGTTCAGCGTTGGGCGTTCTCCCCCTCCGCCGTTGGGCGTTGGGCGTTCAGCGTTGGGCGTTCTCCCCCTCCGCCGTTGGGCGTTGGGCGTTCAGCGTTGGGCGTTCAGCGTTCAGCGTTGGACGTTCTCCCCCTCCGAGAGCCCTCCCGTTCGTGCCTTTCGTGGTTCGGGACCCTCTTCCCTTGAAGCGCTCGGCGCGGGCTGGGCCCATCGGCTCCACGACGGCAGGAAGCGCCGCCCGGCGAGCTGGCGCAGGCAGCGCCAGGTTCCAGCCGGGTCGCCGAGCAGTCGCAGCAGCCCGGCCAGGGCCACGGCGCAGCTCAGGAAGGCGATCGGCAGGAGCCCGAGGACGAAGCGGGCCTCGACGCCGATCGGGTGACGCGGCGGCTCGACCGTGATCACGGTGTCGAGGGTGATGATAAAGGCGTAGGGCAGGAAGGTCACCAGCGAGGCCAGCGTCGCCCAGAGGCCCTCCGGACTGCGCCAGCACAGCAGCACCATCCCCAGCGGCAGGAGCACCATGAGCCAGGGCAGCGAGTGGACTCGCCGCATGGCGATGAAGACGCTGCGACGCGGGACGTCGAAGCCGAGGGCGTACAGGTAGCCCCAGGCGTAGCGCCCGACGACCTCCGGGAACGAGTGCATGCCGAAGATGTA
>JAGVUW010000667.1 GCA_019136035.1 Verrucomicrobiota bacterium
CACTAGCGTGGCGTCCCGCGGACGATCCATCCGCCCGGCCCAGCACTGCGCTGGGCTCAACGGAGTGCTGTATCCATGCGTCTCTCCTGGTTGCCTGGCAACTTGGTTGCCGGACCACATTGGCCGAGATGCGAGAGCGGTTTGGCCCGGCAAAGGCAGAGGGGGGGCATCAGTTGGCCGGTATTAGGTCCGCTTTAGAGGAGCTGGGCCTCTTTGTGGTGCCCATCCAGGGTGAGCATGGCGGGTCGGTCCTCTAATTTCACTTTAGCGGCTTGGGTACTTGCCGGAAAAGGGATGCGTCGCAGGACAGCAAGGCCCGCAGAGGAAGCGGCGCAAGAGGGGAATCCGGAAGTCCGGGAGCACCGACGCGCCGTCCACGGACGTACCGACGCACGGGCGTCCTCGCCTTCTTTCCCTCTCTCCCTCTTCTTGGCGATCTTGGCGGCTTGGCGAGAGACCTTCCCCCTTCCCCGGAGCGGCTGGGGGCAGCCGCCGCGGCTACAGACGGCGGGCGCCGGGGAACGGCGCCCGGGGGATGCCGAGCCGACGCTCGGCGCTCCCAGGGGGAGCGGCTGCGGACAGCCGCCACTACAGCCGCCCCGCCGGCGCTGAGCGCCGGACAGAGCAGAGCGAACGATCGCGCTGCGACGTCCTCTGGCCATCCCCCCTCTGCGCCCCTCTGCGTCCTCTGCGGTAGAATTCCCTGGGGCCTCGGGTTCAAACCTGTCCCCGCAAGCTCATTGTCGGTCGGACTGGCGGGGCTGGGGGCATCGGCACCATCGCACGAAAGGGAGCTTTGAGGGCAGACCCGCCGTTCCCGGATGTCCTCCTTCTGCCATGGGTTGAAGCGACGCCTCTGGCGTGGTCCAGTAGTGCCCGTGGTCGCAGGGATGACGGGCATCGTTGACACAAGCACGTGCGGGGCCGCGATGTACTCACGACTGCTCAGACTCATACTGCTGGTCGCTGCCTTTGGATGGGGGATCTCGATCCTCGGCGTCATCCTGCCGTGGCCGACGGCTACAGCCGGACTGAATGGTCTGGGTGCGGGGCCGATCCCGAGCGACCCGATGTTGGACTACTGGATGCGGATGGCAGGGGGCGGTTTCAGCATGGTCGGCGCGATCTTCGCGGCCATCCTGATCAAGCCCAGGAAGTACGCTGTCCTGCTTCCCCTGATGGCCTGCCTGAGCATCGCTGAAGGGATCATCCTGCTGGTGAGTGGCCTGCGCCTCGGGCTTCCGGCCTTCCCGTTCTGGGGAGACACCAGTTTCTGCATCGGGACAGGTGTCGGCATCCTGCTGGTGTACCGGCGAGCGCAGAGGGAGCAGGAACAGGACTCAAGGCCGGCGGCTGGAGCCGATCCCGCCAAGAGTAGTCTCGTATGAGCCATGCCGGTCCGACGCGCGCGGTCTTGTCGCAGACTTTCAGCCTGCGACGCGCCGAGCCCGATTTCCCAGGGCGTTGCCCTAGGCTGACGAATGATGCCCTTTCAGGGCGTCGGACCGGAGGCCCGCAGGGAGGCGCCAGGACGTCTTCTGGCCATCCCCCCTCTGCGTCCCTCTGCGTCCTCTGCGGTGGAATCCCCTGGTTCATCGGCGTAGAACCTGTCCCCGCAGGACTATTGTCGTCCGGGTTACCGGGCTACCGCATCGGCGCCATGGCGCGCCGGAATGCAGCCATGGGGACAGCCCCTGCGACTCTATGTCCAGGACGGTGTTGCGCTACGGGGCCGGGCTTCGGCGTGCCGCTTCGGCTCCGTGCTTTGCCTCAAGAAAGCGACTCAGGCAGTCCGACTGGACGTAGTCGCCCATATCCCATCCGTACTTCGTGTACTTGACCTCGGGAGGGCCGCCCAGCAGCCCCTTAGGCAGTGGGACGGTTGTCTCGGCACCGCAGGCGACGAGCAGGTTCGACAGGTTCACTCTGGCAAGGTGCTTCCTGACGGGGTCGTTCCCGCACCAGTGGTGGATACGGAGCAAGCCAAACACGTAGCCGGCATCGTCGACTTCCACGCCTTGGGCCGTGGCGTCCTCCAGGATGGGCATCCCCAACGGCAGGCGCTCGATCCATGGTATGGCGACGAACCGACCGTCGGCGAGCCGGAGCCCCTCCGGTTTGATCGCCAGGACCGTTACGGGATGCGAAAGCTGTTCCCGGATGGTCTCCGGGAAGAAGTAGCCGATAGAGAGACCCTGGAGCAGCCACATGGCAAGGGCTAGGCCCGCCAGGCTGAGGCCCACAGCCAGGACCTTGGTCCGAGCTTTCTTCATACCATCGTGCGACACGGCTTACCTCAACCCGAGCGTCCGTCGCCCGACGACCCCACTCGCCAGGATCTTACCATCGCCACTGACTGGCCCAGAGTCAATGCACCGGAGGCCGGCCCGTGTCCGAGCGCCAGGGGATGGCGGGTCGGGCCTCTGATTCCACTCCAGCGGCCTGCGTACACTCGGTTGGCTGAGGGTTGCGGGCGCTCGTGGCAAGGCGCCTTGTCCAACCGGCGTTGTGGGGCTTGACGTCCGTCTGGCGGCACGGTCCGGTGCGATGGTCAGGCGGGACGACCCCGAAAACAAGGCTCGACAGAGTCTGTGCCAAGGCAAGCAACAGGAGGCAGTCAGGATGATCCCTGAGAAGTTGCGCGAGATCATGAAGAAGGACGGGGTGGTTGCCATCGCCAGCCAGGGACCCGATGGGCCCCACATGGTCAACACCTGGAACAGCTACCTCAGAATCTCGCAGGATGGACGGCTGTTCGTCCCCGCGGGTTACATGCACACGACAGAGGCCAATGTGGCCCACAACCCAGAGGTCCTGATCACCCTGGGGAGCAGCAAGGTCGAGGGCCTGCATGGACCGGGTGCCGGTTTTCTGATCAAGGGAAAGGCGAGGTTCATCACGTCCGGTCCTGATTTCGATTTCATGAAAGAGAAGTTCGGTTGGCTGCGTGCGACCTTGGCCATTACGATCGAGTCAGCCACTCAGACTTGGTGAAGCACGGACGGCGTGGCCTCTGCTACCCACGCGATACGGCGGGCCGGTCCTCCAGTTTCACCTTGGCGGCCCGGGTACTTGCTGGAGGCGGGGAGCGTGGCGGGACGGGCAGGAGCCGGAGGGAGCGGCGGCCGCAAAGAAGCGCAAGAGGCGCAAGGGCGGGAGAAGAGGAGGGGGAGAGCGGGCCGCAAAGAGGCGCAAGAGGCGCATGGGCGGGAGAAGAGGAGGGGGAGAGCGGGCCGCAAAGAGGCGCAAGAGGCGCAAGGGCGGGGACGGGCCGGAGGGGAGCGGCAGATCTTCTGGCTGCAGGAATCGGGGGGCGGTGCGGCGGTGGTCTCGTAGGGAACATGGCGGTGTGACGCGCAGGGCCCTATCGCAGGCTTTCAGCCTGCGGTACGTCGTGTCCGGCTTCCCAGCCTGACCACTTCACGCGCCGCATGACGGCTCGTGAACAGGCCACCCTTCGGGCTTCGACGCGAGGCGCTTGCGGCCTCTGCGCTGGCATCCCCTGGCGCCGGACTCACGGCGCCGAACCTGCCCCCACGGGTCTATTGTCGCTCGGGTCGTCGGGGTTGGCGCGTCGGCGCCATGGCGCACCGAGCCGCCGCCGCCATCAGTGCCCTCTTACGGATTGCCCACGGTAACCACGATCTCGTCCTGTGCGATGACCCTTTTCCCTTTCCAGTAACGAAGGAGAAGGCATAGGTCTCCCGGCGCCAGACTCTCTTTCGTTCCCTCGGCGTAGAGCCTATCGGGAATGTTGCCGATGCCGCGCCCCGGAGCGAGCACCCAAGAGGCGCTCTGAAGAGTCCCATCATGCGAATCCAGGACCAGGGACATTTTCGTCGCGCTATCCCACACCCGTATGCCCCCGCCTCCCGGCTTCATGGCCGGGATGTCAGCCGTATTTCCCACGTAGGTCGCCGCATCGGGTTGCGAGACGACCGTAAGCTCCACGACACCCTCTTCGGGATACAGGGAATTCAGGCGGAGCACGAGCTCCTCGAGTTTGCCGACCTTGACGCGCAGCCCCGGCGGCACGTGTTGGATGAAGTCCGTGTCTGGCGAGTCCATCGCGTTCCCGATCACGCCGTCACCATTGAAATCGGCGTCGAGATCGGCTCGGTAGAGCTGTGAGAAGCACGGTAAGGACAGGAGGAAGACCATCGGGGCGAGAGCGGCGCGGAGCGCCGACCTGAACAACCCATGAAGCATGGCCATGTCGCACCTCCTTCTGCTGACATTACGCCCAACGCCGTACTCTTTAACCTACAGGACAGCAGCGTCTTATTCAATAGCCGCGAGCCGATGACAGCACTGACGAACTGGAGTGATGGAATGGTGGAATGCAGGAGGGACGGGGGAAGAGGAGGGGAAGGGGCCGCAAAGAGGCGCAAAAGGCGCAAGGGCGGAGACGGGCCAGAGGGGAGCGGCAGATCGGTGGGTTGCAGGAGACGGTAGTCGGGGCGGCGGTGGTGGACATCGTGGGCATCGTGGACGAGGGGGCGGGGTGGACGTCGAACCGGCGCGGTCGGGTTGCGCTGCCGCAACCCGGTCGCTATCGTGTCGGTCGGCGAGCCGGCGCAGACGAGCGGCAGCGGCGCCGGAGGAGAGTGTATGATCATCCCGTATCAGAAGCTCAGCCCGGACGCCCTGCATGGGGTCATCGAGGAGGTGGTGACCCGGGATGGGACCGAACTCTCGGACGCTGAGGGGATGATTGCCGAGGTGATGGCCCTCCTGAAGCAGGGCAAGGCGGTCATTACCTACGACATGAAGACGCGGACCTGCAACATCGTGGCGGCGGACTCGGTTCGCGATGAGGAGGCCGAGAGCGAGTGACTGGCCGCGCGGCGAAGCGTCGCCGGGGGGGGGAGCGGCGGCCCGGGAACGGAGTGGGATGGACGCCGCCATCGAGGCTCGGCGTGCCTCGCCGGTGCCGTGTGCGGCCGCGCTGCCGGCGGGCCAGGCGGCGGTATCTCGTGGACGGACACCCGTCTGTGAAGAAGCTCTGAGGGCGCATCATGAAGAAGACCGTCTGGGTGATTGGCGTCAACCCTCCGTGCCCGCGATGTGATCTGTTGCGGCAGCGGGTCCAGAACCTGGGCAGGGAGTTGGGGATAGCGATGGACTTCCGGAAGCTGACGTACAGCGACCAGGACGCCCGCGGTCTGGCCGCCTCCATCGGAAAGACAACAGGAACGGCGAAGGATGTCGAGCGGCTGGCCGGAATCCGCATCGACTGGGACCGCCTGAGCGACCTGGGGGCGACCCCGCCGACTTATCCGGACGATAGGGAGGTCCTTGAGGGACCGGCGAGGCAATGGTCACCCGAGTTCGATGCGGTGCTTCGGCCATGTCAGGAGAGGGCCGACGCGGTAGGTGTGCTGATGACCCCGATTCTGGTCGTCGACGGGAAGGTGGTGCATCACGGGAGCGTGCCGTCGATGGACCAGTTACGGGCATGGCTGTTGTGATCACGCACCGCGGGCCGGTCGTCTGAGTCTGTCATGGCGGCCTGGGTACGTTCCGGACGCGCGATGAGCCGTCCCATGGCGGGTCGGTCCTCTGATTTGGCTTTGGCGGCCTGGGTACCTGCGCCTGACGTGAGACTCGACGCAGGACCGAGACGAGCCGGAGGGGGCGGCGGGCGCAGAGAGGCGTAAGGGGCGCACGGACGGCATGGAGGGGTGTCTCGGGGGCGGCCCCCCCTGTCTCTCTTGCGCCTCTTGCGCTTCTTTGCGGCAGATCGGTGGGGTGCGGGGGTCGGCAGTCGGCAGTCGGTGGACATCGTGGACATCGTGGACGGGGTGGCCGGCGGACCGTCGCGGTCGCTGGTGACACCGTCGGGGTCTGGGAGTCCGCGCGGCGGAGATTGGCGGGCGGGGGATCGGCCGGCGCGCCGGTCGCGGCTGGGGACAGCCGCCACGACAGCCCACACACGGCGCCAGGGCGTCCTCTGGCCATCCCCCCGCTGCGCCCTCTGCTTCCTCTGCGGCAAGATCCCCTTCGGGGAGTCCGGGCGGCCAGGTAGTCGGCCGTCGGTGGTCGGTGG
Source organism: Verrucomicrobiota bacterium (assembly GCA_019136035.1). Lineage (GTDB taxonomy): Bacteria > Verrucomicrobiota > Lentisphaeria > Oligosphaerales > JAFGRS01 > JAGVUW01. The sequence goes on from JAGVUW010000667.1 coordinate 6,050, forward strand.
TGGTCAGCGATCAGGGCTGTTTGAGGGTCCGGTTCTGGCACCCCTTCAGGGCGCGTGGGTTGTGGGTTCGCGTTTCCGGGGGTCGTGCTCTCGCGCGACCCCCGGCTACGATCTGGCACCCCTTCAGGGTGGCCAGGTGGGCGCTGACGCGATCTTCGATCAGCCCTACGATCTGGCACCCCTTCAGGGTGGCCAGGTGGGCGCTGACGCGATCTTCGATCAGCCCTGATCGGCGAGCGGCGGGGGTTGCTGTTGGTGCCGGTTGGTGTAGCTTGATCTGCCGGTTGGCGCGAGCGTCGGATTCGGGATGCCCGGGCCGCCGGCTCCGCGGTGCGGCTGTGCGGCCGCACCCGGCCATCCGCCGGGCGCCAGGCCGGCCTGGTTCACGCGCCGCCGCGCGGCGCGTGACCAGGCCAGGCCGGTCCCGGCGTTGCGTTCACGTCACCAGCGATTGGTTTGGGGTTCTCGATGGGCAACCCAGGCAAGAGCGTCGGTATTCTCGCCATAGCAGGTACAGCCTTCCTCTGGAGCATTGCTGGCCTGTTCATCAAGATCATCGACTGGAATCCCATCGCGATCGCGGGAGTGCGCAGCCTCATCGCGTCGGTGGTCGTCCTCATCTACCTGAGGCGCCCCAGGCTCCATCTCTCATTTCCGCAGGTGGCGGCAGCCCTGGCCTATGCTGCCACCATGCTCCTGTTTGTCTCCGCCAACAAGACGACGACTGCGGCGAACGCGATACTCCTCCAGTACCTCGCACCGACGATCACGGCCTTCGTGGGCGCGGCGCTGCTGCGGGAGCACACGCGGGTGGAGCACGTCGTCGCGCTGCCCATCGTGATGGCGGGCATGGTCCTGATCTTTGCCGGCAAGCTCGACCGCGGGCAACTGCTGGGCAACGCCCTCGCCCTCGCCTCGGCGCTGACCTTCAGTCTCTTCTTCGTGTTCATGCGTATGCAGAAGGACAGCTCGCCGCTCGAGTCAGTTCTCCTATCGCACTGGCTGACGGCGGCGATCTGCCTCGTCGTCTCGCTCTTTCTGCCCGTGCCGCAGGTCACGCTCCGATCGCTCGCTGCGATCGCCGTGCTGGGTGTCATCCAGACCGGCTTGTCGGCCATCCTGTTCTCCATTGCCATCAAACGCATCTCGGCGGTTCAGGCGAACCTCGTTTCGGTCATCGAGCCGGTGTTCAGCCCCGTGTGGGTGTTCCTTGCCTTAGGGGAGACCCCCGGCGTCAACACGCTGATCGGCGGCGGCGCGATTGTCCTGGCGGTGACCACCGCGTCCATCATCGACGCGCGCCGAGGAGAGGAGGCGGGGGCGCGTCGGGCGGATGTCGCCCGGCCGGTCGCGGCCGAGGCCAGCCGCGGCTAGCCTGACCTGTTCACGTGCCGCACAGCGGCTCGCGAACAGGTCACCCTTCGGGCTTCGACGCGAGGCACTTGCGGCCTCTTGCTCAGGGCTGGCCTTGAGCAAGCGGCGCGAAGCGACGCGCGTCGAAACTTGCGCCACAGTGCGGTGCGGCGCAAGTGGATGGTGAGCGAAGCATCCATGCTTCGCGAGTGATCCAGGCCGGAGCCGTGTCCACGGCAGCCTCGGAGTCAGGACGCATTCAGCCCATGAACCAGCACCGAAACGCCATCGAGGTCCGCAACGGCAAGCCCCGGATGGTCATCGACGGGCGCGCCTACGCGCCCATGGCGTTCGCCACGCTCGGGCCGAGCACCTATGTCGAGGACGGCTACCTGCGCCGTCTTGGTGAGGCCGGCGTCGAGCTCTTCTTCATCCACTGCAATCTGCCATGGCTGGACGACCCCAGGCTCGACCTCGACAGCCTCGCGCGCAACCTGGGCCGGCTTCGCCGGGAGGTTCCCGGGGCCAAGGTCCTCCTGCGGCTGAACCTGCACCCGCCGCGGCGTTGGCTCGAGGAGCACCCCGACGAGCTGCTCCGTCTTGAGAACGGCGAGCTGTTCCGGACCGATTACCACTCCTGCTTCTACCGTTGGGAGGGCATGCCGATCTACTCGCTTGTGTCGAGCGTGTGGCGGGCGGATGCCGGCGCGCAACTGCGAGAGCTCCTGGAGCGCATCGACGCGCTCCCCGAGGGGGAGGCCGTGGTGGGGCACTTCCTCGCGGCCGGCGGCACGTCCGAGTGGATTCAGCGCAAGAGCGGCGGCATCGGTGACTACGGCGTCGCGTTTCGGCGTCACTTCGCGGCGTGGCTGCGCCGGAAGTACCGCGATGTCGAGGGCCTGCGTGCGGCCTGGGGTCGGCCGGGCATCGACTTCGACAGCGTGCCGCTCCCGGCGGCGTCGCGTCTGGGGGTGGTCGGGGGTACGGACGTCCAGGCGATGGCGGAGGGCGGAGGAGCGCCGAGTCGTGAAGGCACCCTGGGGCTCTTCGCCAATCCGGCTGAGAACCGCGATGTCCTCGACCTCTACGAGGCCACGCGCCACGGGGTGGTCGAGTCGATCGAGTTTTTCGCCCGCGTCGTCAAGGAGCACTCCGGCGGCCGCCTGCTGACCGGGGCCTTCCACGGTCAGCTCCTCCAGGCCGGGATCAGGCGGGTGCTCCTGGAGTCGAAGCACATCGACTTCCTGGCCAACCCCGGTATCTACGTCAACCGCCGCCCCGGGGAGATCACCGACATCCACTGCATGAGCGACTCGTTCCTGCTCCACGACAAGATCTACATGGTCGAGGACGACGTCCGGACGCACCTGTCGCCGCCGGTGGTCCGGGAGCACTACTTCATCCGGTCGGCGGCGGACGCGCTCACGCAGATGAAGCGGGATTTTGGCCGGGATCTCTGCCGCAACCTCTACGGCTGGTGGCTCGACATGTACGACCCGGATGCCCTGTCCAAGGTCGCCACGGTCGACGCCGCCAGGACCATCCCTTCGCCCCCTGGTGAACGCGGGACGTGGTGGTACGACGGCCCCGAGCTGCTCGCCCTCATCAAGCAGATCCAGGGCATCGCCCGCGACAGCCTGGAGGCGGATTGCCGGCGCTGCAGCGAGATCGCGGTCATCATGGACGAAGGCTCGGCCGGCCTGTCGACGACCGTGCACAGCCGGATGCTGGACTGGCGCATGAGCATCCTCTCCCGGCTCGGCGCGCCGGTCGATTTCCTCTACACCGAGGACCTGGCCCACCCGCGGATGCCCGACTACAAGTTCTACATCTTCCCGAACGCCTGCAGCATGGACCGCGCCCGGCGCCGCGCGGCGATGGCCAAGGTCCGGCGGGATGGGGCGGTGGCCCTGTGGATCTACGCGGCGGGGGCCCACAACCCCGACGACGACACCTTCAGCGCCGCGAACGCCACGGACCTCACCGGCTTCGGGCTCACGTACGTCCCCGACGTCATCGAGACCGCGTTCCGCCTTACCGACGCCGGGCATCCGGCGATCGCAGGGTGCAGCCCCGAACGCATCCACGGCCGTTTCAACTACGGCCTCTACCGCAACACCGCCCGGCGGGCCGTCCCGGCCGGGAGGCCGAACCACCAGGCGCCGAATCTCTACGTGGCCGACCCGGAGGCCGACATCCTGGGCAGGTTCGTCGCCAATGGCGCCCCGGCCCTGGCGCTGCGCGACTTCGGTGCGTGGCGGTCGGTGCATTGCGCCACGCAGTTCATGGACCCCGACCTCCTCCGGGCGCTGGCCCGTTACGCCGGCTGCGCCATCGTCTGCGACAGCGATGACTTCGTCTTCATGAACACCAGCTACCTGAGCGTCCACGCGGCCACGGGAGGCCCCAAGAGGTTCTCGCTTCCCCGGCCGTG
>JAGVUW010000493.1 GCA_019136035.1 Verrucomicrobiota bacterium
GAATCTGCGAGATGCAAGGGTATACAGCGAAACCGCAAGTGGTCAGCGAGACGGAACTGAATACCTTCGCAGCCAGGGGCGAGGTCGAGCTGTGTCGGGGCATTATGAGCGCGGGGGGCCGAACCGGGGAGGACATGTGCAAACAGTTCCAGGACGGGATGCTGTACGTGGGGTCTGGGGTTTATGGCAACGGGACTTATTGTGTGGTGGTGACGCCGGAGAGTCGGGAGGGCGCATTGAAGATGGCGCAGCAGTACGCGGGCGGCGGGGGCAGCGTATTGCGCATGACATTGAAAGCCGATGCGCGGGTCATTACATATGACGACCTTCGCACTGAATGGGACAAAGAGGTCAAGCCGTTACTGAAAGCCAAGTATGGCCGGCAGCCACTGACTCCAGAGCAGAGAATTATGGCAGACTTAGGGGAAGATTGGGGACACTACGCTGCAATGAAAGGCTATGATGCCTATATGTGTCAAAGAGGAGATGTCGACTACTGCGTAGTGTTGAATCGCTCGGCCTGCCGAGTGCAGAAGAGCCTACTGCCGGGCTTGTGGTAGGGGGATGATGCCATGATGGACCCTGAGTTGAGCCGACTCGCCGGGAGGGCCATGAGCACCCCGCCGTTTCTCAGGTTGTCGGTGGAGAAACGAGACGCATTCGTCGCCGCCTGTGAAGAGGCTGGGACTGTGAAGAGGCTGCCCGAGAAATGGTTGCGTTTATTGCGGGTGGCAATGCCGTATATCGTCAGACATCGCTAAGCGACTTAACAGTCATTAACCGCTGACCCCAGGTGGGGCGGCGGTTTCATATTGCAGGGGCCGGGAGCCCCGAAGGAGGCAGCTAGATGCTGAGAGGTTTGAGACATGCGTTCTTCTTCGCCCCTGATGACGGGGGCGGCGATGGCGGAGCCGCCGGAAGCGGAGCGCCTGAGCAGAGCGGCGCGCGCACCTACACCGAGGAGTATGTCAGGGCGCTCCGCGCGGAGAGCGCCGGATACCGCACTAGGGCCAAGGCCCTAGATGAGCAGCTGGCAGGCGTCCGCAAGGCCTTCAGCATCCCGGACGGACAGGATCCGGACTGGACGAAGGTGCTGGCCGACCGCGAAGCCACGCACACGACGGCCCTGGAGGCCGCCGGCAAGAACGCCAAACAGATGCTGCTGCGCGCCGAAGTCAGGGCCCTGGCGGCCGAGCTCGGCGCTGTGGACGCAGATGTTGTTTGGCAGCTTGCAGACCTATCGAAGGCGCAGATCTTGGCAGCTTGCAGACCTATCGAAGGCGCAGATCGCCGACGATGGCAAGGTCACGGGCGTGAAAGAGGTCATCGAAGCGCTCCTCAAGGACAAGCCTTTCCTCAAAGCCGCGACTGCCGGCAAGTCCGGCGGAGTCGGCGCGCCCGGCGGCAACCCGGGCCCAACCGGGGCCCCGGATGCGGTCGAGGCGGCGAAGAAGCTCGCCGAGGAGCGGAACAAGAGCAAGACGCCTGCGGGCGGATACGACCCGTGGGCGACGAAATGAGGTGTAACTCATGAATCTGGAACTCAAGACGACTACACTCGGGGGCAAGCTCAGTTTCCTTGACTCCGACAAGGTCCGATACGTACGAGGGGGTATCACCCTAGATCACCTGCTAGTGCCGCCTGATCCTCTGACCGGGATGAAGCGCGTCGCGGCCGGCACCGTCGTGGGTCGGCTGGGCAACGGCAAGTATGCGCCCTACGTCGCTGGCGCAGCGGCCGTCCCAGGCGTCGCATCCACCGTCACGCTCAAGGCCAGCGGCGCCGGGGCCCGAGACGACATCGTCATCACGGCCAAGCAGACCGGGGCTGACGGCGACAAGATCAAGGTCCAGCTGGTGGATCCTGGCGCGAAGAACGCGACTCTCAAGGTCGCAGTAGAGACGGACGTGATCCGGGTATACCTGGCGACCGATGACACTGCTCCCAACGGCGCCATCACCAGCACGATTGCCCAGGTCATCGCGGCGATCAATGCGGCGCTCTTCGTGAAGGACATCGTGGTGGCCTCGCTGGCTGAGGGCAGCGCCGAAGGCGACGTAGTCATCGCAGTGGCGGCCACGCCGCTGGCGGGTGGCGTAAACGACACCCCGGCGGGAGCGCCGAACGTCACGCCCCGATTCCTGCTTGCCGATGACGTGGTGTTCACCACGTTCACGGCGACCGGCGGGGCGGTCCACGGCGACCAGCTGGTGACCGCCATCGACCAGGCCCGAGTGATCGAAGCCAGGTTGCCCGCGGCGATCGACGCCTTCACGAAGGCGAGCATGCCCGGGATCACCTGGGTCTAGGGTGGAGGTGTAACGAATGAGCGAACTGCTGAAGGAATTCTCTCGCAAGGCGACCCTGGCCTATGCCCGGGCTCGTCAGCCGCGTGAAT
>JAGVUW010000028.1 GCA_019136035.1 Verrucomicrobiota bacterium
CAGGCGCACCCCGGGCCGGTCCATGACCCCGGCCAGCCACTCGGGGCGCTCGCGCTCGACAAACTCGAGCATCATGCGCTTCTCGGCGGCCGAGAGCATCCAGGTGGTCAGGAAGACCTTCACCTCGGGGTGGTAACGCCGGGCCAGGCGGTGCAGCTCCTCGGTCAGACCGAGGTAGGTCGTGATCCAGGGCTGGCAGGCGGCGCAGCCGCAGCCGCCGTTGTCATGGGCGAAGTGCAGCAGGTACTTCAGGTCGATGCCGGCGTCGCGGGCGGCGCGGTAGAGGTTCTCGCGGTTCTCGAGGAGGACCTGGCGCACGGCGGGCAGGGACGGGCAGACGTCCTCGCGATAGACGAAGGACCCGCCGAGCTTTCGCAGGTGGAGCTGGTCGTCGTAGACGCTGTTCGGGCAGTCGACCAGGCCGATGCCGAGGCCGAGTGCGTTGGCGTAGAGGAACAGGTCGCGCACGCGCTCCCAGGCCGCGACGCTGGCCGCATCGGCGCCGGGCGCGAACGGGTTGTTGATCATGTAGCAGCACAGGTTCCAGAAGCTGTCCGAGCCCCATAGGGCAAGCTCCTCGACATAGTCGCGCATGAGTTCGATGGGGGCATCCTTGAACGGATTGCCCCACTGCGCCGGCTTGTACTGCTGCACCTGCATGACGTCGGCCGGGTCGATGCGGTCGATGCGAGGCTCATCCGACATCCAGGCGCCGCCATCGCGGAAGTCCAGGACGCGCAGGAAGCGCCCGACGGCGGCAGCCTGGCCGCGATGGTCGGCGGCCACGAGGAAGACGCAGACGCCATCGCCATCGCGCACGGGGACCACCGCATAGCCGCCGGGGCCAAGATCGCCCAGCCCGCCGGCGCCAGGACCCGCGCCCTGCCAGAGCCCCAGACGCGGCCCCGACTCCGGCGGCGGCCCCAGACGCACGACGACCCCACCGGCAGACGCCGGAGACGACTCCGCCTCAAGCGACGGCACGCGGCCGCCGGTGCGCGACGCGAGACGCCGACCCAGGACCTCCGCAAGCTGGCGGCAGACGCGGTCGTCCGCCGGCGCCCAGACCACCACCGGCGGGGGCCGCGCCGGGGCGACCACCGCGATCTCGGCAGCGCCCAGACGACTCGCTCCGCCGAACGCCAGAAGGACACCCAGGAGGCCCTGCCCGAGAAACACCCTCGACGCCGTGACCATGGCTACCCTCTCCTCCGCCCGCGCCCCGCGACTTCCGCCCCGGCAACCACCCGCCGCCAGGACGGCGCCACACGCCCAACCGGGCACCACGTAGCCTAGCCGCCGCCACCCCCACGCGCAACCCCGGGCGCTGACCGTGCAGGGCTGTCTGAATGTCCGGTTCTGGCACCCTTTCAGGGTGCGTGGTTAGTGGAATCGCGTTTCCGGGGGTCGGGCTCTCGCGCGACCCCCGGCTACGATCTGGCCCCCCTTCAGCGCCTGCGGGGCGCAGTGTCCGCCCGATCATGTCACCATGGAAATCGCGGTCGATTTCCACAGGAGGGTGGCCAGGCGAGCGCTGACGCGACCTTCGATCAGCCCTGCCGACCGCGCCCGGGATCGATACCGAGCCGACGCTCGGCGCTCCCAACGGCAAGGCCCGGCAGGCGTGCTATGTTGGGGCCGACGGCGACCGGCGGTGGCCGTCCAGCCGCGGCCCCGGGACCGCCCCCCGGGCCGGCGTGAGGGTGTGTGTTGAGGTACAGGAGGTGCGAGCGTGACGCGGATCGATCATGCCCCGCGAGTCGTGGTGGTCGGCTATGGCCGTTGGGGGCGTTACTGCCACTGTGCCCTGTTGCGGAGCACGCCGGGGCTCTGTCTGCATGGAGTCGTCTCCAGCGACCCAGGCAAGCGCCAGGCCATCGCCGCCGAACAGGGCTGCCGGGCCTACGCCAGCCTCGACGAGGCCCTCCGCGACGATGCGGTCGACGTCGTCGTCCTGGCGACGCCGAACGCCGCTCACGCCGACCAGGCCGTCGCTGCCCTGCAGGCCGGCAAGCACGTCGTCACCGAGAAGGTCATGTGCCTCGACCTCGCCGAATGCGACCGCATGATCGCCGCCGCCGAGCAGGCCGGGCGCCTCCTGACGGTCTTCCAGAACCGCCGCCTCGACGGCGACTTCCTTACCATCCGGCACCTCATTGCCGAGGGCGCCCTCGGCGACGTCCGCTGGGTCGAGATGGCCTGGCAGGGCTTCGGCATCTGGGGCGGCTGGCGCGGCCAGGCCAGCATGGGCGGCGGCAAGATCTACGACCTCGGACCGCACCTCCTCGACCAGATCCTCATCCTCTTCCCCGAGCCGGTCACCAGCGTCTACTGCCGAACCCACCACGACCTGCCCGAACGCGATATCGAGAGCGAGGGCTTCATGGTCATCGGCTTCGAGTCGGGCCGCACTGCCGTGGTCGATCTCTCCAGCCTCGCCGCGGTCCAGAAACCGCGCTTCGTGATCCGCGGCACGGCCGGGACCTTCGTCAAACACGGCCTCGACCCCCAGGAGAAGGCCATGATGGCCGGCGCCATCGACCGGGCGCAGGAGCCGGCCTCGCAGTACGGCCTCCTGCGTACGCGCGACCAGGCCCGCCTGGTGCCGACCCTGCCCGGACACTGGCGCGGCTGGTACGAGAACCTCCGCGATGCCCTGACGCGTGGCGCGGCGCCGCTGGTGACCCTGCCCGAAGCCCGCCGCCTCATGGCCGTGCTCAGCGCCGCCCGACGGAGCGCCGCCACCGGCCAGGTCGTGACTCAGGCGGATCTTCCGTCACTGGCCGTTGCCTGCCAGTGACAGAAGATCCGATGTCCGGGAGATGCATGGTGATAAGGACTCTGAAACGCAAGCCCCTGTCACGGACCGCCTGCCTCGCCCGGGGGCGCCGCCCTGCCCTGGCCCTGGCATGGCTGAGCGTCGCCCTCCTGGCTGCCTCCTGCGTGAACACCGCGCCGCGCGTACCGGCGCAGGTCCTGCGACCGAGGTCTGGCGACGCCTTCAGGGCCATCGTGCAGAGCAGCCGCCGGCCCATCCTGGCCGTATTTACCAGCACCGCCTGCCCGGGGTGCCGTCTGCTGGAGGCCGGTCTGGACGACCTCGCCGACGACTGCGCCGGCCTGGCCACGGTGGTCCAGGCCGACCTCGGATGCGTCGACGGCGTCATCGTCGAGTACGACCTCGTCAAACTGCCGACCTCGATCGTCCTGCGCGACGGCCGTGAGGTGGCGCGACGAACCGGCGCCGCGCCCGGTTTCCTCATGAAGGCGTTCGTCGAGGAGGCCCTGCGTCAGCCCCGTCAGTAGAGCCGCGTCGACTCGGTCTCTTCGACCGGCCGGGTCAACTGGTCGGCCGTCAGGAGCACCCGGAAACGCACATCGCCGGCGGTGCGGGCGGCAGCGATGACCTTCCAGACCGCGACCTCCTTGGGCGCCAGCCGCGGCAGCGGTGCGAAGACGACCTGGGCGCCATTCCGGGTGGCCGCGGTGGGGCCCTCGGCGCGGACGTACTCGACCGTGTCCTCCAGGATGCTGGTGATCACCAGGCCGGTACAGTCGGCAGTGCCCTGGTTCGTGGCAGTGATGACGTAGGTATTCTCGCCGCCGATCTCGATCGGGTCGTCGACATCGACGACCTCCAGAAGGATGGCCGCGATGCCGCGCACCGCCGCCGCGTGCAGGGCACCGGCGTCGTCGGCGCACTCGGCGCGGGCCGTCACCTGATTCTCCAGCGACCCGGCGACGGGGCTGCGCACGGTCACCGTAAAGTCGACCTTGCCGCCCGGCGGCAGGGCGTCCAGGCGCCAGATCAGACGTTCGCTGGCGCTGGTGTAGAGCGTCGGCGGCTGCACGCCGACTACCTGCACGCCAGCCGGGAGGATGTCCTCGACCACGACCTGACGGGCCTTCGTGTCGCCGGTGTTGCCGACCGCAAAGGAGTAGACCACGTCGCGCCCGGCGTACTGGCTGGTGGTACCGGTCTGGGTCACGACCAGCCGCGGCGCCACGACGCGGGTCTCAGCCTGGGCCTCGGCACGCAGGCCCTCGGCGGCACTGGCCAGGGCCCGCACCGCATAGACGCCGGTATGGCTGGCTGTCAGCGCCAGAGTCGCCTGACGCGACGCGCCGACTCCCAGCGCGCCCAGCGCATACGCGACCTGGCGGCTGCCGTCGCGCTGCGCCAGGCCCTCGGGAAACGCCACCTGCAGACGGACGTCACGGCAGGCCGCCGTGCCGGTGTTGCGCACCGTCACCTGGACCGGTATGGCATCACACAACGTCGCCTCGGGCGCGATGCCAAGGTCCAGGGTCAGGGCAGGCTGGGTTGAGGCGACCGTCACGCACAGCGGCGCACGGTACGAGGTGTCGCTGCAGAAGGTCAGTGCCCCGGTCTGCGGCGTCACCGCCCGCACCTGGATCAGGCGCGACTCGCGCACGCCCAGCGTTCCCAGGCGCCAGGTGGCCACGCCATCGCGGACTTCGCCTTGCGGCGACGAGCCCAGCACGGCCGTCCCCGGCGGCAACCGCTGCACCACGACGACGTCGAGGACGGCGCCGTCAGAGAAATTCGAGACGCGCAGGCGGTAGTCGAAAGGCTGTTGCGGACGGACCTCGCGCGGCATCTGCTGCTCGAGGTCGATGACGCTGGCACCCGGGGCACCCCCCGGGATCGTGCGGCGTGCCGTGACCCAGCCGCCGCTGTCAGCCGACGGCGCCTGGGCCAGGAGAAGCCCGGCGCCGCAGCACCAGAGACACAGGCTCACAAGACCCGACCGCCTCAACCTCGTCGTCATCGTTCGGTCCTCCATGGCTGACCGCCAACCACGCCGGCGAACGCCGCGCCATACCCCCGAAAAATCGACGGCCGCCCCCCGCTGGACGCAGAGCGTCTCGAGGGGGCGGCCGCCGAAGCTGCTTCGTGCCGCCGCGGCGGTGACCTCAAGGCCACCGCACACGGCTCACGATTCGGTCAGTACTGGTGCGTCGACTCGGTCTCGTTCACCGGGCGATCCAGCACATCGCTGTCCAACTGGACCGCGAAGCGGATGTCGCCAGCCTTGACGGCCTTGACCACCACACGCCATTCGGCCTTGGCCTTCGGGGCCAGAGCCGGCAGGGCGGCGAAGGTGACGGTCTTGCCGGAGGCCGTGCCGACGGTGGCGCCGCTGCTGCTGACGTAGCTCTGGGCGTCCTCGAGGGTGCACGCGATCTTGATGTTGGTGTCGACGGCGGTGCCCTGGTTCGTGACCGTGATCACGTAGGTCTCCTGGCCGTTGACCTCGATCGGGTCAGCGACGTCGATGACTTCCAGCAGCAGGGCGGCGACGCCCTTGATCTCGGTGCAGGCAGTCGCGGCAACGGGCTCGGCGCAGGTCGCCTTCGCCTCGGCCTTGTTGCAGTGACGGCCCTGGGCCACGGCCTTGCCGGTGATGCCGAAGGTCTTGCTGGCGGCCGGAGCGAGGTTGCCGACGTTCCAGGTGATGACATTGCCGACCACGGCACCGTTGTCGGTGGCGCTGACGAACTGCACGCCGGCCGGCAGGGTGTCGGTCACGACGGTGTTGGCGGCGACCGCGTCACCCTTGTTGGTGACGGTGACGCTGTAGGTCACCGGGCGGCCTTCGTAGACCATCTCGGTGGCCGTCTTGGCAATCGTCAGGACGGGCTGCTTGACCACGGTGGTCGCCGTCGCATCGTCGGTCAGGCCGGCGTTGGCGGTGGCCACAGCCTTGTTGACATACGAGCCGGTCTTGGCGGCCATGGCGTTGAGGGTGAATTCCTTGCTCTCGCCGGCGTTCAGGGTGCCGACATCGAAACGCACCTCGGTCTTGCCGTCGGCGGTCTTCAGGCCGGCCGGCAGGGTGTCGGTCACGACCACGCCCGTGGCGGGGCCGGTACCCGGGTTCTTCACCGTCAGCTTGATCGGGATGATGTCGCAGACCATGACTTCGGCCGGGGCGACCTTGTCAAGCGTCAGCTTGGGCTCGACCGCCTTGACGGTCAGGCAGAGCTTCTCCTTGTAGGAGGCGCGCACGCAGTTGGTGAACTCGCCCGTGCCCGTGGCGGCGGCCTTCAGGGTGATCGTCTTGCTGCCGCGGCCGGGGATCGAGCCGAGGTCCCAGGTCATGACATTGCCGGCCTGAACGCCGTTCGGCGTCGAGCTCTTGTAGGCGATGCCCTGGGG
>JAGVUW010000773.1 GCA_019136035.1 Verrucomicrobiota bacterium
AGGTCGCTGGCCGGGCCGGCGTGCGGCGGCCAGACGGGGGTGTCGGCGGCCCAGGTCAGCGCCCGATCCAGCTCGAGGGTGTTCGCCTCCAGGTCGACCCGGCGCACGCGCGCCGCGGCCGCGCCGACCACGATCTCATCGCCGACCTCGCCGGGGATACCGAAGCCGTCGTAGAACCAGCGCGCGTCGAGCACCGGGAGGACCGTCCCCGCGCCGGCCGCGCGGGTGCGCGTCAGGGGCGCGCCGCGGTCGACGGCCGGGCTGTCGGGTCGCAGGGTCAGGTCGTCGGCCTCCGGATCGCGGAAGCCGGGGGCCGCGGCGAGGTTGTCCGCGAACCACCCCGACGCGTGGGCGTTGGCGGCCTCGACGCTGAGGCTCTCGTCGCCAGTCCAGTCGAGGCGGATCACCGGCGCCTCCGGCCGGCCGCCCCAGAAGAGGTTGTTCACGACGCGGTTGTCCGGAGCGATGTTGGCGCCCAGGCGCAGCGAGACGCCGTCGCCGCCTGGGTCGTTGTCCGCGAAGAGGTTATTCAGGAGCACGTTGCCGCGGATCATGTGCGGGTCGGGCTGACGCGACTGATCCGAGAGCTGCAGGGCGAAGTCGTGGTTGCGGTACCAGGTATTGTGGTAGAGCCGCGAGTCGACCATGCCGAAGGTCGGCAGCTTCTCGTAGGTGTAGGCGGTCGCGCAGATGGCGCCGTAGTAGTTGCGGTAGATGACATTGCGGCGGAAGATGCTGTCCAGGACGAAGAGCTTCGCCCGGCCGTCGGCCGAACCCGAGCCGTCGAAGCCGTTGGTCACCAGACAGCGCTCCATCAGCACCCGCCGCGCCGAGAAGAACTCGAAATTGCGTCCCCATCGGCAATCGAAGACACTGTCGCGGATGACGTTGTGGCTGCAATCGAGCCACAGCCCGAAGGGCCGGTGGCCGACGCCCATGATGGTCAGGCGTTCGAAGACGTTGTGGCTGGAGTTCCAGTTGTTCCAGAGATCTCCGGCGACATGGCCCCAGACGCCGATGTTGTTGGCGCGCGTGCAGCGCACGTTCACATAGCGGTTGTAGTGGCAGTTGCGGCAGTCGACCGGCCGGGCGTCGCGGACGTTGTCCATATCGCAGTCGCGCAGTTCGCTGTGGGTGACGTTGAGGAGCTGCATCCAGCCGATGCCCGGCGGCGGCCGGAGCAGAAAGCCGCTGATGTGGACGTAGTCGCGGTCCTTGAGACGCAGGCAGGTCTTGGCGCCGTCGCTGGAAGTCCCGCCGCGCAGGGTGACGCTGCCGGGGGTATCGACGCGGTAGACGACCGGCGCGTCCGGGGTCCCGGAGGCGCCCGGCTCGAGACAGCCGTCGAACTCTCCCGGCAGAAAGACCACTGTCACCCCCGGCGCCGCGGCGGCGTTGGCCTTGGCGACACTGCGCCAGGGGCTCTCGCGCGTGCCGGGGTTCGCATCATCACCGCCGGGCCCGACGAAGACCACACTCTCGGCCATCGCGCCGCAGGACCAGGCGACCAGGCCGACCATGCTCCACCGCCATCCGGTCATCATGCTCACCTCGGGTCTTACGGTCTGAGCTGCCGCGGCTGACTGCCGCCTTCGGCGCCCCTGTCCGGCCGCGGCCGGCGACGCCGACTCGACGGGGTACGATAGCGGCCCGGCGGGCTTTGGCCACAAGCGCACCGCGACCGCCGGAGCGCCGGCGCCGGCCGGGTGGTCACGACCGGGGCTTCCGACCGAAACGCCGTATGAAAGAGCAGCGTCGGCAGAGCGGCTCCACGAGTTCCCCGGCGGCGAAGCCGTCGCGCAGGCGCCGCGCCTGCGGGCTCTCGAGGATCTGGCTGAGGGGCGTGGTCAGGGCGTTGCCGAGGGCGATGACGCCGTCAGCGTCGAGGCAGCAGGGCACGACGGTGCCGTCGGCGAGGATGCCGCAGTGCGTGCTCAGGCCATGGCAGGTCCCGGTCGTCGCGATTTCGGGCAGGGCCAGGCTGGGCCAGGCAAAGAGGCTGTCGACGTGCAGGTACTGGCGGCCGCGCAGGGGGACATTCTTGCGTCGGCGCACATCCACGCGGAGGTCGCGGAGATCCCGCCCGAAGTGCCGCGACAGCCGTGCCGCCACGACGGGATGGTCGACGCCGGCCTGGGGACCCTCGGCCAGCCAGAGCCGGAGGTTGATATAGAGGTCCGGGCGCGACGCCTCGGCGGCATCACAGAAGGCCAGCACCCGGTCGAGGTAGGCTTCCAGGGCCGCCGCCGGCAGGGTCATGCCGCTCTGCAGGGAGATGCTGATCTGGCGCACGCCGGGCCGCAGCAGCAGGTCGCGCCGTTCCGGGTCGAGCAGGACGCCGTTGGTCACCACGTGCACCGGCAGGGTCGCCGCCGCGGCCGCCGCCAGGATGTCGCCCAGCCGCGGGTGCGTCAGGGGCTCGCCGAGGACGTGCAGGGTGATCTCGTCGGCGAGCGCCGACAGGGCCGGCACCAGCGCCGCGAACGACTCGACCGCCATCACCCGCGCCGGCCGCGACGCGATGGCGCAGAAGGCGCAGGAGAGGTTGCAGCGGTTGGTGATCTCGACATGGATCCGCCGCAGCCGCCGTGGCGCGGCGGCCGACGGCGGCAGGGGCGCGCCGGGAGAGGCCGCCTCCTGACGCGGCTGCGACCCCCGGCTGTGGTCTGGACTCGAGAGCATGACGCCCGGCCCGCTGCCTCCCTGACGCGGCCGACCGCGGCCGGCCCGACGAGCACCCCTGAAGCGGTGGGCTGAGCGACGCCCCGCGACGCGCACGACTCGCCACGCCCGGGCCTAAGCGCCCACCATCGAGGCAACGTAGAGGGCCAAGAGACAGTGTCAACGCCGGCGCGGAAGGGCCAGAGCCGCAGAGCCGAGGAGATGCCTTAACCTTAATTAAGGAGATCCGTCGGATCGGTCGGATCCGACGGATCGGTCTCATCGTTGTCAGGCGGTGCCGACGTGCGGGCGGCCGATGCCGGTGGCCTCAGCGCCGACGGCGCGGCCGGAACGAGAAGGATGACCCCTGCCGCGGCAGACCGCCGCTCTGGGGACGACGCGCCGGACGCGGTCCGCTGCCGCGCGAGAAATGGGGCGCCCGCGGTGCCGAGGAGCCGGCGTGGCTGAAGGCCTCGCCTTCGACAACCGGGTGCTCGAGACGCGGAATGGAGGTGTGCAGGACCTTCTCGATCTCGCGCACCTCGCGACCCTGATCCGGCGTGGCCAGAGTCACGGCGCGGCCGCTGCGGCCGGCGCGGCCGGTGCGGCCGATGCGGTGGACGTAGTTCTCGGGATCGTCCGGGAGGTCATAGTTGACCACCAGTTCGATGCCGTTGACATCGATGCCGCGGGCCGCGATGTCGGTGGCGACCAGGACCCTGTACTCGCCGGACTTGAAGCCGCTGAGGGCGCGCTTGCGCTGCGGCAGGGTGCGGTCGGCGTGGATCTCGGCGGCGGAGTGGCCCATGTCACGCAGGCCGCTGGCGACACGGCTCGCGCCGCGCTTGGTACGTACGAACAGCAGCACGGGGCCCTGGCTGTCCTTGAGGAGCTCACCAAGGAGGTCGGCCTTGCGCTCACGGCGCACCACGAACATCTCCTGGGTCACCAGGGTGGCGGCGGTGCCCGAGGGCGCCACCTCGACACGACGCGGCTCGCGGAGGTGCTTGGCAGCCATGCTGGCGATGGTCGCCGGCAGGGTCGCCGAGAAGAGCAGGGTCTGGCGGTCCTTCGGCAGGGCCTCGAGGACGCGCTCGATCTGCGGGTAGAAGCCCATATCGAGCATGCGGTCGGCCTCGTCGAGGACGAGCACGCCGACCGAATCCAGGCGCAGCCGGCGCTGGTTGAGGTGGTCGTTGAGGCGGCCCGGCGTGGCGACGATGATGCACGGGTCCTGGCGCAGGCGCTGGATCTGGGTGTACATGGACTCACCGCCGATGAGCAGCGCGGTGCGCAGGCGCATCGCGGTGGTCAGCCGGGTGAGGGTCTCGTTGACCTGGATGGCCAGCTCGCGGGTCGGCACCAGGACCAGGCCGGTCCGGTGCGAGGCGGCCAGACGCTGGACCATCGGGATACCGAAGGCGAGGGTCTTGCCGGTGCCGGTCTGGGCGATGCCGATCAGGTCGTGCCCGGCAATCGCCTCGGGGATGGCCTGACGCTGGATCGGCGTCGGCTCGTCGAACTTCAGGCCGGCCAGAACCGCCAGCAGAGAAGGGCTGATGCCAAGATTGTCGAAACCACTGGAAGACAAGGTCATAATCACTCCGCCACCATGCCTGAGAAGCGCAGAACGACGTCGGCGAAAGAACCGTCCACGGCGCCGGACAGCAATCAGGCTGTCTGGCGAAACTGCCGCGGGGTCGTATGGGACGCCGACATCGGACTCCGGGTGGGGGAGGCCACGTATGGGACGCCGACATCGGACTCCGGGTGGGGGAGGCCAAACGTGACGCAGGCCGGATGGCGAACCTGCAGAGAGAGCCGCAGGCCCTGGGGATCCCTATCCGCGCGCCTTCAGTATCCGAGGTGGATCGAGGTAGGTGCGAGGACAGCAGTATGGTCATGCCCTTCGTGTCGCTCACGATCAAGCGAGGTGTACTATAGCACGCCATCCTCGCGCCGCAAGCGCGGCGCGGCCGCGTCGCGCTAGGAGCCTGTGTTGATTGCCTGAATGTACGGCTGGCGCCGCATTCCGGCAATCGAGACCGTTGAAGCGTTTATATAGAAGCTATATAACAGTGGTATGAGTCCCCGTTTCGTGACCATCGACCGGCAGACCCCGTTCGACGCCTGTTCGCCCTGAGTGCTGCGTGAGGGGCCCGCGGGCCGTCCGTCCGCCCGGCGCGCAACGGCCGCGGTCAGGCACCGACAGAAGGCCCGTGCGCACCCGACGGCCGGGGGCTCGAGTTGATCCGGCGGTCACCCGCCGGCGGCGCAGCCGAGGGCGGGATAGCTAGCAGGCGTCAGTCGGACTTGGCGTTGCCAAAGTCCGACAGCCTGCTAGCCGGTCAGTCGAGTCCGGGCGATGGCGCGTGGCCGTCTCGTATGCGACATCGTGCAGTGGCGCGTGTGGTTCCTGTTGCAGACTTTCAGCCTGCGATGCGTCGTGCACGGTTTCCCAGGGCGTTGCCCTGGGCTGATGAATGATGCCCTTTCAGGGCGCCGGAATGGAGCGACACGGCCGCGTCGCCCTACTCGGCGATGCGGATCTCGGCGGCGAGGCGGTCGTTCTCCAGGGTGCTCCAGTGCAGACCGCCGGTCGTGCCCGCGGCGGGCGTCGCCAGAGGCAGCCGCAGGACATGCCGGCGGCCGTCGGCCAGATCGACCGAGAAGACCGCCTCCTCGCCGCTGGCCTCGGAACGGACAGCGCGGATGGGCAGGGCCTGGCCGGCGCGCAGCGGCACGATCAGCCACGGCAGGAGGACGGTCCCCGGGGCGCTGATGCTGAAGATCGGGGTGGCGATCGGGCGCATGGCGTAGCCGCCGGCGGGCACCCAGCCCTGCACGGCGGGCTCTTCCTGGCCCTTGACGACGGCCGCCGTCAGCCCGGATGGCGCCAGGGGCACGATCGCGACCCGCGGCTGGTCGGTGCCGCGACTGCATACCGCCAGGGGCGCCGCGAGGACGTCGGCCTCATCGGCATCCATGTGGAAGATGGCCTCGTAGCGGTGCGACGCCGCGTCGGTCGGGCTCAGCCGGTCGACCACCAGCCAGAGGTCGGGCTTGACGAAGAGGACCGCACGGCGGTGCGTCACGGTGCGGTCGCGGTCGGGGCCGTAGCCCTCGTCGAACCAGCCCTCGGCGAAGTCGAACTGCGCCGTCGTGATCCAGCGGTTCGGCAGGGGCTCCGGGCTGAGGAAGGTCTCACGCTGGCCGCGACGGTGCTGCTCGAGGCCGTCGACCATGATCGTGTTGTGAGCCCGCGTGCTGAGCACATAACGCCGCCAGGGCGAGCTGTCGTAGGCATAGACGCCGCCTTCGGTGAGGAGGCGCCGGCCGTGCGCGTGCATGACCAGCGAGAGCTTGTCCTCGTGCTGGTGGGCGGCGCCGAAGGGACCGTACTCGAAGTGCAGGTAGAGATCCTCGGGTCCCCAGCCGCTGCGCATGACAGCCCAGCCGGCATAGGGGAAGGCCACCGAGGTGAACGCCGGCGCCTGGCCCTCCTGGCCGCTGCTCCCGACCCAGAGCCAGTCCTGGCGTTGCGGGAAGCGCTCGGCGCCGGCGCGCAGGGGCCGCCGGCAGTCGCCCCAGCCGGAGTCGTTGAGAGCGGGGAAGAGCCCGTCCGGCATGGCCAGCTTCTGGTAGACGTCGATCATCTTCTCGAAGCGCTCGGCGTAGTCGCCCGGCAGGGCGATGCCGTTGAGTTCGGCCAGCTTCAGCGTCCCCTGGAAGCAGCCCAGGCTGACCCCGTGGTAGCCCGGCGCCAGCTCGACCTGAGCGCCGTCGGGGTAGACTTGGATGGCCATCTCCTCATAGAGCCGACCCGCGGCCGTCTCGCGCCAGAGACGCGCCTCGGTGAACTCGGGGAAGAGCGCTCCGACATGGAAGAGGCCGTTCATCTCCATCGCCAGCCAGTTGTTGCCGGTCGGGTGTGCCATGAGGTGCCGGGCGTGCTCGAGCATGCTGGTGACCATGAGGACGACGGCGTCGTCATCGAACGATGGCGACGAGAGGAAGTGGAAGAAGCAGTCCGGCCAGTTGCCGAGCATGCGGATGCCGGCCTCGATGGTCCGCCAGCGCGAGCCGACGTGGTTGCCGCTGGCGTTGACCGGCACCGGGTTGTCGCTGATCCAGTCGCGCAGCTGGGCAGTGAACTCACGGGCGTACGTCTCGTCGCCGGTAGCCCAGTAGGCCCGCGCCAGCGACACCCAGATGGCATGCCGGCTGAGCTGCCACGTCCATTCCGGGTAACGCAGGGGCGTGGGGTTGATGGACCAGTCGATGTCAGGCCCGAACTGGTGCGCGATGCCGCAACTGGTCAGCTCATGGGCGACGACCCGATCGGCGGCGCGGGTGTCGACGCCGGCCGGCCGCGAGGCATGGCGCGGGCGCTGCTGCGGCTCGACATGCCAGCGCGGCGTGGTGCGCTGGCGGAGGTACTGCGCGAAGGCCCGCCGCGCCGCCGGCCAGTCGTCGGCCGCCACCGCCGCCTGGACCGCCGACAGCGCCGGCAGCCCCAGGTCGAGGGCGGCGAAGAACTCCGCATCGCTCAGGCGCGGACCGGTCACCGGCGGAGCGTGGACCAGCCGCACGTCGCCCATGACCACCACTGCCTCCGGATGCGGGGTGTTGTCCCAGCCACTCGCCAGGAAGCGCAGCGCGTCGATGTGCTGCCAGCCGCGTGGCGAGCGGCTCGCGCCCAACTCGGCCAGGGGCAGCCGCAGGGTCCGCCAGCCGGTGAAGTCCAGGCGGATCTGCGAGGCGTAGTAGTCCGGCCCGGCACTCTCGGGGTTCTCCGAACCGACGTAGACCAGAAAACGCGACCCGGTGGCCGCCGCCGAGTACAGCCGCACCTCGAGGGCATTCCACGCCGACCAGTCGGACGGCACCTCACGCAGGCTCAGTGTCGGGCTCTCGGCGTGCGCCCAGCGTATGCCGGGGCGGCCCTCCGGATCGGCCGCGGTGTCGAGGCTGCCGCCCGACCACGCGGCGGCATCATCGCAGGCCGACAGTACCCGCGCCGCCACCGGGGCCGGTGCCGGCGGCGTCGCCGCGATGGCCTCGACACAGGCCGCCGCCAAGGCCACACACCACAGACCGCACCGGCAGAACATGGTCGCCATGAGCATCGCCCTTCCGAGGAACCGACCGAACGGACCCGCCGCGGCCGGACCGACTGGCGCCGGACGGCCGGACGCTCTACAGTCGTTGGGGAAGACGGCGCTGTCAACGCCGCCGCGCGCCGGGCCAGGGCTGTTCGAAGGTCCGGTTCTGGCACCCCTTCAGGGTGCGTGGTTCGTGGATTCGCGCTTCCGGGGGTCGGGCTGCGCGCGACCCCCGGCTACGATCTGGCACCCCTTCAGGGTGACCGGATGGGCTCTAACGCGATCTTCGATCAGCCCTGGCGCCGGGCTGCCGGGAAGTCCGGTGCCGGTATCCCTTCAGCGGAGTCACCGGCGCGGGGCGCCGGCAATGGCAAGGCGAAACATCGCCCGCCACCGGTGTGGAGCGCGAGTGTCCACAGACGCGAACGCGTCCACGAGCCGGGGCGGCGCGGGAGGCGCCATCAAAGGAGTCAGTGACGCCATGCTCTTCGACATCCATGTGCACTGCTGCGAAGCGCGCGACCCGCGCCTGACCCGGGCCAACGGCACGCGCTACCCGACCCCGGAGGAACTCCTGGCCAGCATGGACGGCCTTGGCATCGACCGGGCTCTGTGCATGGGCGGCGTCTCGCCGGAGTGCCGCTACACGGTGGTCCCGGCGGAGGAACTCCTGCGCATTGCCGGGCGCCATCCCGACCGCCTGGTGCCCTGCTGCCCGGTCGATCCGCGCTGGCTGGGCAACAGCCCGACGGCGGACTTCCGGCCGCTGCTGCGGGCCTATCAGGACCGCGGCTGCCGTGCCGTCGGCGAGTACACCCCGAACATCCCCCTGGACGACCCGCTGAATCTGAACTTCCTGGCGCAGGTCGAGGAGGTCGGCCTGCCGCTGACCTTCCACCTGGCGACGCGCGCCGGCGGCTGCTACGGCCTCATCGACGAGCCCGGCCTGCCGCGGCTGGAGGGCGTCCTGAAGGCCTTCCCGCGGCTGGTGTTCTTCGGTCACTCGCAGCCCTTCTGGGCCGAGATCGGCGCGATCGGGGCCGGCGACCGTCGCGACGCCTACCCGACCGGCCCGGTCCGGCCCGGCCGGCTGGTCGAGCTGTTCCGGCGCTGCCCGAATCTCCATGGCGACCTCTCGGCGAACAGCGGCTACAACGCCATCCACCGCGACGAGGCCTTCGGCGCCGCCTTCCTCGAGGAGTTCCAGGACCGCCTGCTCTTCGGCACCGACCTGGCGAACGTGCCGCAGGAGGTGCCGATCGCCGACTACCTGCGCGGCCTGCGCGCGGCCGGGCGCCTCTCGGCCGCGGCCTGGGAGAAGATCAGTTGGCGCAATGCCGTGCGGCTTCTGGGGCTGTAAACGCCTCGACCGGCCTGGCGGCGGCCGTCGGGCGGCACTGGGCCAGCCGGATCCAGGCCCGTGTCAAGGCCAGGTCCTGCAAGGCGTCGGCGAGCGCCTCTTCCAGCTCGCCGACGCGGTCATGGAGGCGCTGCACGTCCGGATTCTCAAGCCTGCTTTCCATCGTGGAGTGTCCTTTGTCTGCACGTAACGACGCCCGGCCCGGAGCGGCTGGCCGGCGGGCCTCCGGCCCACCGCTGACGGCGGCGCTCAGGGTGTCTCCTGGAACCAGAGCCGCTGGATGCACTCGTCCAGCAGGGCCACATCCCGCTCGACGTCAGGGCAGTCAGCCGCGTGCAGTATGCGTTCGTTGATAATGCCATCGACCATGAGAACCAGGAGCCGCCCGAGTTCGTGAGGCGTATGGCCTCCCGAGCGCAGCTCGCCGGCAGCCTCGGCCTGCCGGAAGAGGAGCACGAAGCGCTCGCGCATGCGCATCTGCCGTTCGCGCAGGGCCGCGCTGAGGCGCGGTGACATCGGCCCGGTGCAGAGGGCCTGACCGAGGGCCCGCACCTCCTCGACACCGGTGACCACCAGACGCGCCAACTGCCGCAGGCGCCACGAGGCCGGGCGGCCGTCGGTGCAGGTCTCGTCGATCTTGCCGGCCAGGGCGGCGAAGGCCTGGTCGATCACCTCGAGGACCAGGGCGTCCTTGTCCTCGAAGTAGTTATAGAGGGTGCCCTTGGAGACCCCGGCGGCCTCGGCCACGCGGTCCATGGTCAGGGCGGTGTAGCCGACGGCGGCGAGGACCGCACTGGCGGCCTCACCGATCGCCGAGCGCATCATCTCCTCGGCCATCGCTTTACGGCGCTGCACCAAGCCTTCCATCACGACTGCCCCCCGCTGTGCGGCCTTCCCGGAGCCGCGGTCGGCATCTTCCCCCTGCCCCGCCGCGTGACACGACCGGCCGAGGTCGTGTCGGCTCCCGTCGCGGCCGGCGTCCTGTCTGCCCGCTCGGCCCGCCTCATGAGCCGGCACCCACGGCCGCCCGGGCGGGCGCCTGCCAGCCCCCGCCGAGGGCGGCGAAGAGCTGGACCTGGCTGAGACGCTGGGCCAACTGGACCGCAATCAGCCCCTGCTGACCGGCGAACAGCGAGCGCTGCGCGTCGAGGACGCTGAGGTAGCTGTCGATGCCGCGCTCGAAGCGCATCTGCGCCAGGCGGTGCGTCTCGGTCAGGGCCTCGACGAGGGCCTCCTGAGCGGCGCGCTGCTCGGCGACGGCACGCCGCAGCGCCAGGGCGTCGGCGACCTCGCGGAAGGCGCTCTGGATGGCGCGCTCGTACTGCGTCAGGGCAATCTGGCGCTGGACACCGCTGACGCGGTAGGCCGACCAGACGGTCAGCGCCAGGCGCGGGAAGAAGGCGGCGCGAGCCGCGCCGATGATGGCGTGGGCGGCGCGGAGCTGGTGCTCCGCGGCGAGGACATCCGGACGGGCCAGGAGGACCTCGGAGGGCAGACCGGGGACGACCTCCTGCGCCAGGGCGACCTGAGACAGGCCCCGCGGCAGGAGCGCCTCGGGCACCGCCGAGCCGACCAGCAGGTCCAGGGCATGGCGGTCCTGCGCGACGCGGAGGCTGTAGCGCGCCATGTCGGCGCGGGCGGTCTCGACCGGAATCTGGGCGCGGCGCACGTCCAGCTCGGTCACCAGGGCCTGCTCGGCCTGGCGGCGTACCAGGCCGTAGGCGTCCTGCTGCGTCTGCAGGGTCTGCCGGGCCAGGGCCAGGCCGTCGAGGTCGGCCGCCAGGGTCAGGTAGGCCTCGGCCACCGACGCCACGAGGAGTATCTGGGCACCGCGGCGGCCCTGCTCGCTGGCGAGGTACTGCTGCATGGCCTCGTCCTTCAGGCTGCGGATACGGCCGAAGAAGTCGATCTCCCAGGAGAGCACGCCGAGGTCAGCCGCGTAGTGCTCGGAGCGCGTCGGCTGGCCCTCGCTGAGGAGGTCCACCGAGTGGCGCTGGCGGCTGCCGCCGGCGGTGCCGGCGATGGCCGGAAAGAGCTCCGAGCGCTGCACCCCGTAGAGGGCCCGCGTGCGCTCGACTGCCAGGCAGGCCAGGCGCAGGTCGCGATTGCCCTCGAGGGCCATCTCGATGAGGCGCTGCAGCGAGGCGTCGGCGACGAACGGGCGCCAGTCCAGCGCGGCCGGGTCGAAGGCCGCCGCCGGCGCTGCCGCCGTGGCCGTGGCCGGCCACTGCGACGCCACCGGGGGCTCCGGCAGGACGACCTTCGGGGCCAGGGTGCAGCCGCTCAGAAGCAGGGCAAGTCCAAGGGCAAGGCTAAGCAGGATGGTAGGCATCTCAGCGCTCTCCGGAGGGTGACGTCTCGACGGGTTTGCCGGCGGCGGCCGGGCGCAGCCGGTTCACCGCGCTGGTGACCATCACATAGAACAGCGGGGCGAAGAGGAGCACCAGCAGCACGCCGGTGATCATGCCGCCGAGGACGGTCGTCCCGATGGCGCGCATGGCGCCGGCGGCGGCGCCGCTGGTGAAGGCCATCGGCAGCACCGCCAGGCCGGTGGTGGTCGAGGTCATGAGGATGGGCCGCAGGCGCAGGCGCACGGCCTGCAGTGAGGCTTCGACCAGGCCCATGCCGCGGTCGGCGCCGCTCATGGCGAACTGCACGATCAGGATGGCGTTCTTGGTCGACAGCCCGAGGGTGTTGAGCAGGCCGATCTGGAAGTACACATCGCTCGGCAGGCCGCGCAGGGTCGACGCCAGGAAGCCGCCGATCAGGCCCAGGGGCAGGACCAGCAGGACCGCGATCGGGGTGCTCCACTTGCCATACAGAGCCGCCAGGAAGAGGAACACGATCACCAGGCAGAAGGCGTACAGCGGGCCGGTCTGTGAGGCGGACTGGCGTTCCTGGAAGGAGAGCCCGGTCCACTCGTAACCGAAGCCCTGCGGCAGCCTGGCGGTCAGCTCCTCCATCGCCCGCATGCCCTCGCCCGAGCTGCGGCCGGGCGCGGACTGGCCCCACAGGTTCATGGTGGGGAAGGAGTTGAAGCGCTCCAGGCGGGCCGCGCCGCTGGACCAGCGTCCGGAGGCGAAGGCCGAGTAGGGGACCATCTTGCCGGCGCTGTTACGCACGTAGATCTTGTCGAGGTGCTCGGGCAGCATCCGGTGCGGCGCGTCGGCCTGGACGTAGACGCGTTTGGCGCGGCCGTTCTTGATGAAGTCGTTGACGTAGGCGCTGCCGAAGCTCGCCGAGATGGCGCTGTGGATGCTGCTGATCGGGATGCCCAGGGCACCGGCCTGCTCCCAGTCGACGTCGATGCGGTACTCGGGGACATCCTCCATGCCATTCGGGCGGACGTTGATCAGGCGGGGGTCCTGGCTGGCCATGCCGAGGAGCTGGTTGCGGGCCTGCATGAGGGCCTCGTGGCCATGGCCGCTGCGGTCGACGAGCTGGAAGTCGAAGCCGATGGAGCTGCCCAGTTCGGGGATGGCCGGCGGCTGGAAGGCAAAGATCATGGCGTCGCGGCGCGTCGCGAAGTACGCCCCGGCGCGGGCCGCGACGGCCGACACGCGGAGGTCCTTGCGGTCGCGCTCGCCCCAGTCCTTGAGCTTGACGAAGACCATGCTGTTGTTCTGCGCCCGGCCCGAGAAGCCCATGCCGCCGAACGTCAGGCATGACGCCACCGCCTCGGACTCCTGCTCGATGAAGTAGCGCTGGACGTCCTCGGCGATCTTCAGGGTGGTCTCCAGGGTCGTCCCGGTCGGAGCGATGATCTGGGCAAAGAGGATGCCCTGATCCTCATCCGGGATGTAGGCGGTCGGCATACGCAGAAACAGCGCCGCCAGACCGCCGACGATGACCAGGTAGATGACGACGTAACGCACGCGCCGTGCCAGGGCATGGCCGAGGAGGGCCACATAGCCATCGCGGAAGCGGTTGAAGCCGCGGTCGAACCAGAGGAAGAAGGGCTGGAGGATGGGCAGGCCGACCTCGGCGGCCTCGTGGCCCTTCGGCACCGGCTTGAGGATGCGCGAGCACAGCACCGGCGTCAGGATCAGCGCCACCAGGACCGAGAGCACCATCGAGGTCACCACGGTCACCGAGAACTGCCGGTAGAGGATGCCGGTCGAGCCCGAGAAGAAGGCCATCGGGCCGAACAGCGCCGAGAGGCCGAGGCAGAAGCCGATCAGGGCGCTGGTGACTTCCTGCATGGATTTGGCGGTGGCGTCATACGGCGAGAGGCCCTCCTCGCTCATCAGACGCTCGACGTTCTCCACCACCACGATGGTGTCGTCGACGAGCAGGCCGATGGCGATCACCATGGCGAACATGGTCAGCATGTTCACCGTGAAACCGAACACCCAGAGCGCCGCGCAGGTGCCGAGCAGGACCACCGGCACCGCGATCGTCGGGATCAGCGTGGCGCGGATGTTGCCCATGAACAGCCACATGACCAGGAACACCAGGAGGATGGCCTGGAACAGCGACTTGACCGCCTCGCCGATGGCGACCTTGACGAAGGGCGTCGTGTCGTAGGGGTAGACGACCTTCAGCCCGGTCGGGAAGTCGCGGCTCATCTCGGCCATCTTGTCTTTGACGGCGCGGGCCGTGGTCAGGGCGTTCGCCCCCGGCATCTGGCGGATCGCCAGGGCGCCGCTCGGCTTGCCGTTGTAGTTGACCTCGACATCATAGAACGACGTCCCCAGCTCGACCCGGCCAACGTCGCTGACGCGCACCGTCGAGCCGTCCGGGCGGGTGCGCAGGGGTATGGCGGCGAACTCGTCCGGGGTCGTGAGGAGGTTCTGCACGATGATCGAGGCATTGAGGCGCTGCCCGGGCACCGCCGGCCAGGAACCGAACAGCCCGGCCGAGACCTCGACGTTGTAGGCCTTCATCGCCGTGACGACATCGCTGATGGTGAGCTGATACTGCACCAGGCGGTCCGGATCCAGCCAGACCCGCATGGCGTACTCCTTGGCGAACAGCTCGACCTCGCCGACGCCGGGAACACGCGCGATGACGCTCTCCAGGTTCGACTTGACGTAGTCGCCGATGTCAACCGCGTCCATGCTGCCATCCTCGGAGACCAGCCCGACGATGACCAGGTAGTTGCGAGTGGCCTTGTTGACCTGCACGCCGGTGCGCTGCACGACCTCCGGCAGGCTGGCCATCGCCGGCTGCAGGCGGTTCTGCACCTTCGTCCAGGCCGTGTCCGGGTCGGTGCCCGGGGCGAAGGTCAGCTCGATGCGCGAGGACCCGGACGAGTCACTGGTCGAGGAGAGGTACAGCATGCGGTCCAGGCCGATCATCTTCTGCTCGATGATCTGGGTGACGCTGTTCTCGACGGTCTCGGCCGAGGCGCCGGGGTAGTTGGCGCTGATGACGATCGACGGCGGCGCGATGTTCGGGTACTGGGCCACCGGCAGGTTGTAGATCGCCAGGGCGCCCAGGAGCATGATGAAGATGGCGATGACCCAGGCAAAGACGGGCCGCTCAAGGAAGAAGCGTGACAGCATGGTGAAGCCTCTCTCAGTTCGCCTTGGGGGCCGCAGCCGGTGACGACGGCGCCGCGCCGGCGGCCGGCGCCTGGGCCGCGCGCGCCGGCATCCCGGGACGGAGGCGCTGCAGGCCGTCGACAATGACGCGGTCGCCGGGCTTCAGACCCGCGCTGACCAGCCAGCGGCCGCCGATGGCGCGGTCGACCTTCAACGGCCGCACCTCGACCGTGCCCTCGGCACCGAGGACCATCGTCCGGGGATTGCCGACGGCATCGCGGGTGACCGTCTCCTGCGGGATGAGGATGGCGTCGTCCTTGACGCCCTCCTGGATGACGGCCCGGACGAACATGCCGGGCAGGAGGACCTTGTCGGGGTTGGGGAAGACCAGCCGCAGGATGAAGGACCCGGTGCTCGGATCGACGGTCACATCGCGGAACTGCAGGGTGCCTTCGTGCGGATACGGGGTGCCGTCCTCGAGGACGAGCGTCGCGACGTTGCGTGTGCCATTGTGCGTCAGGCGGCCGTCCGCGAGGCGGCGCTGCAGCCGCAGCAGGTCGGCCGTGGCCTGGGTCACATCGACGTAGATCGGGTCGAGCTGCTGAATCGTCGCCAGGGCCTGCGGCTGATGCGCCGCCACCAGGGCGCCGCTGGTCACCGCCGAGCGGCCGATACGCCCGGCAATCGGGGCCGTGATGCGGGTGTAGCCGAGGGCGATCGTGGCCGTGGTCAGCCCCGCCTCGGCCTGCACGCTGGCCTGGGCGGCCTCGACCGCCGCGGCCGCGCTCTCGATCTCGGCCGCGGCGGCCAGAAGGCCGGCCTCGGCACTCTGGACCTCGGCGGCGGCGACGCGCACCGCGGCCGCGGCGCGGCCCTGGTCCGCCTCGGCCGCCACCACACCGGCAACAGCGCTCTCCAGGCCGGCCTCGGCCTGGCGCAGCGCCGCGTCGGTGTCATCGGCGTCCTGCTGGCTGACCGCCTTGTTGGCCACCAGCTCACGGAAACGCTCGGCCCGCAGACGCAGCGGCACGACATTGGCCTCGGCCCGCGACCGCGCCGCACGCGCCGCCACCAGGGCCGCCTCGACCGCCGCCTCCGCCGCCTCCGCCGCCGCCAGGCCGGCCTGCGCTGCCGTCACCCGCGCCTGGGCGTTGGCCTGGCCGGCACGCGCCCGGCTCTGCGCCGCCCGCGCCGTGCTCAGATTCGCCGTCGCCGCCGTCACCGCCGCGGCCGCATGCGCCCGCGCCGCGTCGTAACTGCTCGATTCAATCTGGTACAGGACCTCGTCAGCCTGGACGTCGGCGCCCTCCGTAAACAGACGATTCAGGAGAATGCCGCTCGCCTGGGGCCGAATCTCGGCCACCAGACAGGGCGCCGTCCGACCGGGAAGCTCCCGCGTCAGGACCACCGTCTCGGCCGACACCGCCAGCACCCCGACCTCCGGCGCGCCGCCACCAGGGCCGCCCTGCGAACCCTTGCCACAGCCCGCCAGCCAGACACCGCCCAGAAACACCAGCGCCGAACGCGACAGCACGAACGCGACAGCAGCGCGATCCGACGCGACAGGCGACCCCGACAGCCAGGCACCGTGAAATGCAGACCCGACCCCGGCCTCAATCCACGCGGCGACGCGACAGTGACTTCTCTCTGCATCGGCTATCCTCCACCAACACCCAACCATCGAGGCGCCAGACCGCCGGCAGGACGGCATCCTGCAACCGCACCCGACAAGGCCCGACACCGCGACCTCGCTGACACGCTCACGCACCGCAGACGACGACAGCGCGACAGACCCGCCGTGCCGCCGACAGCACCCAAACCACGGCCCTCG
>JAGVUW010000315.1 GCA_019136035.1 Verrucomicrobiota bacterium
GTAGATGCACTGTCCGAGGGCCAGGCCGAGGTTGTTGGTCCAGCCGTCGCGGCGCAGCCAGGGCAGGCGGTCGGTGGTGGCGTGGGCCCAGCCGGGGACGTCCTTGGCCTCCAGATCCTGCGAGAGCCACGAGAGCCGCGCGCCGCTGGTGTAGTAGCGGTCGGTGTCGGTGACGAGGTCGTTCTCGTAGTAGACGGTCAGGCTCTGCAGGTCATTCGGCCGCGGTCGCGCGCCGGCCGGCGCGGCTCCGGCGGTACCCGCGAGGGCCACGACGACCGCACAGAGCCAGGCAAGGTTCTTAGGCGTCATGGCATCTCCATCGTCTTCAGGGCGGGGCGCCGCAGGGCGCCGGGCGGGCCATCCCCAGCTCTCCCGATGACCATAGCCGCGGCCCGGTGTCGGCGCAAGAGCCCGCCCCGCGCCGGTGGCGGTGTCGGGGGGAGCAGCGTCTCACAGGTCTGCGCGGGGCCGCACTGGCCTGGGCGTTTGGGCGCGGGGGCTTGCCCTTGGGGCGGCGGCGGGTATCTTCACGGCGGAGCGGCCTTTGGCGGCTGGGGCTGTCGGGGCCGTGAGCTGTCGTGGATGTCAGGCAGGAAAGGCGTGACTCGATGACCACACAACCGCGGATTGGCGAGACCGAGCATTTCTGGTACCGTCTGCAGCCGGCCGGGCCGTACATCGCCTCGCAGCGTGACAACAAGGCCTTCGCCTTCGGTGACGGGGAGGTCTTCCTCTCCGAGGACAACGGCGCCACCTGGGCGCACCGCGCCGCCTTTGCCGAGGCGCGCCAGATCAGCTACAGCCACATCCTGCGCAATGGCAATGTCCTGTTCGGCACCGGTGCCAGGCTGTACGTCAGCACGGACAACCTGCGGAGCATCCAGCCGGTACCGCTCCTGAACCCCGACGGCTCGCCGTACGTCACGCACACGCCGGCGAATCCGGCTCGGCCGGGGTGGTACTTCCACACCCTCTCCGGGACCAACTCATGGATGGTGAACGGCCGCGAGATGGTGGTGTGGGGGAACTACTGCAACGTCATGGGCGGCGCCACGCCGGTGAACATCTACTACTCGGTGGACGGCGGTCGCACGGTGAAGATTGCCTATGCCTTCGGGCGGAACCCGTACTTCCGTGACGACGGCTCCGAGGGCGGCGGCCGTGCCGAGGGCCAGCTCCTTGGCAATCCGGACAACCCGGTGATCGCCCGCCACATCCACACCGTGGCCTACAACCCGGCCGAGGATGCCTTCTACGCCTGCACCGGCGACGGCGACCGCCCCGAGGGCTTCGAGTGCCACTGGCTGCGCGGCACCTACGACGCCGCCAAGGACCGCTGGGACTGGCGGGTGATCATCTCCGACCACCTCAACTCGCGCTACAAGGCCGGCGGCATCAGCTTCGTGGACAACCAGCTCTACTGGATCAGCGATTCGAATGGCCCGAAGCCGTACGACCGCGGCATCTTCCATTGCGCGCCGGCGGACATCGGCCGGCCCGAGAAGCACACCCTGCTGTTCAACCCCGATGTCGAGTCGGGCGCCATGCTCATCCAGGACCAGGTGATTCTGGCGTCGCACTGTGCGCCGGCCTCGCCGATGAACACCGGCTTCATCATTTCCCTGGACGGCGGGAAGACCTGGGCGCAGCACGACCTGGCCGAGTTCGGCAAGCGCTCGCCGACGCTCTTCCACGAGATGAACAGCGACGGCTGGTTCCGCGTGGACCTGCGCTCCGGGTGGATCCAGTACGCCGAGGTGCTCTTCATCAAGCCGA
The DNA here is from genome assembly GCA_019136035.1 of Verrucomicrobiota bacterium. Lineage (GTDB taxonomy): Bacteria > Verrucomicrobiota > Lentisphaeria > Oligosphaerales > JAFGRS01 > JAGVUW01. The sequence continues at coordinate 1,777 of JAGVUW010000315.1, forward strand.
AGAAGCCGTAGGGCGAGGGGGTGCCGGCCGCGTCCGGGCGTCGTTGTGCCGGCGCGGCCGCGTCGGCCGTGCCGGCGCCGTTGACGCGGTTGCGGCCCCTGGGGCGGGTGGTATACTCCGAGGGTCTCCAGGCGGTCGCGGGGCCGTCTTGGCTGGCCTGCGGTGGCCGCGCCTGGTGAGGGAAGCCGTTATGACCAAAGGCAGCATGATCATGTCACGTCGACGTTTTCTTGGGCAGGCCGCCATGGCCGGTGCGGCGGTGAGCATCCTCCCCGGCAGCGTTCTCGGTGCCGAGGGCAAGCCAGCGGCGAACGACCGCATCAACCACGCGGTGATCGGCTGCGGCGGCATGGGCAATGGCCACATCGGCATCATCCTGGCCGATCCGCAGGCGAAGCTGGTGGCGGTGTGCGACGTCGACGCCAAGCGCCTGGCGGCGGCCCAGGCCCGGGGCGGACCCGACTGCAAGGCCTACCGCGACTTCCGTGAGATGCTCGCCAGCGAGGACATCGACTGCTGCCACGTGGTCACGCCGCCGCACTGGCACGCCCTGCAGAATGTCGCCGCTCTGGATGCGGGCTGCGATGTCTGGGCCGAGAAGCCGATGACGCGCACCATCGACGAGGGCCAGGCAGTCATCGACGCCGTGCGCCGCAACGGCCGCGTCTTCCGCCTCAATACCTGGTTCCGCCTGCAGAACACCTTCTACGGCCTCGGCACCACCGTCAAGCCGCTGAAGAAGCTGGTCATGAGCGGCGCTCTGGGCTGGCCGCTGACGGTCCGCGTCAGTCGCCACACGGGCTTCCACTGGAAGACCAGTCAGTGGTCGGGGAAGATCAACATGCCGTCGGAGCCGGTGCCGCCGGAGCTGGACTACGACCGCTGGCTGGGTCCGGCGCCGTTCAAGCCCTACTTCCGTCACCGCACCCACGGCAGTTTCCGCGGCTACTGGGACTACGACGGCGGCGGCCTGGCGGACATGGGCCAGCACTACCTCGACCCGGTGCAGTACATCCTGGACAAGGACGACACCAGCCCGGTCGAGGTCGAGGCCCTGGCGCCCTGGCCGCAGCACGAGGACGCGGTCGGCCTGTGGGGGCGCGTCTGGATGAAGTACGCCGACGGCTGCACCCTGATCCTGGAGTCCTGCGAGTGGGGCGACGAGGAGACGGCCGGGCGGCCCTACATCGAGGGTCCGAAGGGCAAGGTCTACCCGGGCTTCCGGACCGACCCGCCGGAGCTGGCGGAGCTGGTCAAGAGCCTGCCCGACCCCGAGCCCATGATCAGCGATTTCACGGTGTCGATGCGGACGCGTCAGAAGTTCGGTCTGAACGAAGTCAACGGCAACCGCAGCAACATCCTGGTGCATCTGGCGAACGCGGCCATTCGCACGGGGCGCAAGCTGCATTTCGACCCGGTGGCGCTGGAATTCATCGACGACGACGCGGCCAACCGCCTGGTGCACCAGCCGATGCGGGCGCCGTGGCGTCTGGTCTGAGGGCCGGTTCGGGTCAGCGGTTTGGGTCGGGTGATGGCGGGAGCCGGGTCATGGATGCAGGAAGGCGTTGGGTCCCTTTGGCGTGCGCGCTGGCGTTGGCGGGGTGCTATTCGGGTCCACGCCCGGCCGCGACTCCATTGGAGCCGTCGTCAGCGGCGGTTGCACCGCCGGTTGCGTCGTCGTTGCCGTCTACGGCGGTTCCGGCGCCTGCGGCGGCAGAGCCTTCGGTGGCGGCCTTGGCGTCGGAGCTGGTCTGGGCCAAGCCGGCTGACGGCGGGCGGATCCTCGAGGTGCTCCTGGCGCGCGGCGCCCCGGCGTTGCGCGAGCTGGTCTCCGGGTTGCGTGTTCCGGGGCAGGGCGAGGACGCCGGGGTGCGCTCGGCACTGCACGGCCTGGCCCTGAGGGTTGGCGATGGCGCCCACGAGGACCAGCGTGCCATGCTCGCCGGGGTGCTCCTCGAGGCCCTGGCGTCTCCGGCCGATGCCGAGCTCCTGTCGTTCGTCATCGCCCAACTCCAGCTTGTCGGTCGTGACGAGGCGGTCCCGGCCCTGGCAGCGCGTCTATCGGACGCGCGTCTCGGCGATCCGGCGGTGCGGGCCCTGTGCCAGATCGGCACTCCGGCGGCCCGTGCGGCATTGCGCCAGGCCCTCGCCGGCGCGCCGCCGGAGGGCGCTCTGCCGCTGGTCCATGCCCTGGGCAGCCTGCGCGATGTCGAGGCGATCCCGGCCATCGTTGCCCACCTCGGCGCGGCCGACCGGAGCCTCCGTCAGGCGGCCCTGCTGGCATCGGCCGACTGCGGCGCCGCGGCCGCCTCGGAGGCCATCCTCGCGGCGGCGTCATCGGCGGACCCGACCGAGCGCCGTCTGGGCATCCGTGCCGCGGTTCTCCTGGCGCAGCGCCTGCACGCGGCCGGTCGGCCGGCGGAGGCCCTGGCCTTGCAGAAGGCCCTCGCGGGCCTCCCCGAGGGGGCCCTGCCGGCGCTCGCGCTGCGGGTCGACCTCGTGGGCGTCGGCGCTCTGGACGACCTGATCGCAGCGGCCAGTGGTGCCGACGTGCCGCGTCGCGAGATGGCGTTGCGTCTGGGCCAGGCTCTGCCGGGCCTGGCCGTGACCGCGGCATGGTGCGCGGCGTTGCCGCGGATGGAGCCCCCGGCGGCGCGGGCGGCGCTGGTGGCCATGCTTGGCCGGCGCCAGGACCGCGCCGCCCTGCCGGTCCTGCGGCAGATGCTCGCGGATGCCGATGCCGGGGTTCGTGCCGCGGCCATGGAGGCCCTCGTCCACGCCGCTCCCGAGGCTTCCCTGCGGCCCTTGGTGGCTCTCGTGGCGACGGGTCCGGCGGAAGACATCGCGGCCGGCAGTGCGCTGCTGACCTGGGCCGGCGGTGCCGAGTTGGCGCCGGCGGCCGCGGCGGCGCTGGGCAAGGCGACGCCGGCAGGCAAGGCGGCGCTGCTCGATCTCCTGGCGAGCCGTCAGGCGGTGGCCCAGGCGCCGGCGGTCCTGGCGCTGCTTGGCGATGGCGAGGCCCCGGTGCGCCTGGCTGTTCTCAAGACTCTGGAGACCCTGGGCGGCGCCACCGAGGTGCCGGCCGTGCTCGAGTTCACCCTGGCGACGTCGGCTGCGGCCGAGCGTCGTGCCGCGCAGCGTGCCCTCACGGCGATCTGCCGCCGTCAGCCCGCCGCCGCGGCGCCGGTGGTAGCGGCTCTGAAGGCCGCCTCGGGCGAGGCCCGCGCGGCCCTGCTGGGCCTCGCCGCCACGCTGGGCGGCGCGGAGGCCCTGGCGGTGGTCGTGGCCGACACGGCGAGCCCGGACGACGCCACCCGCCTGGCGGCGGTCAAGGCCCTCGGCGAGTGGCCCGACGCCGCTGCGGCCGAGCCGCTGATCGGGCTGGCCCGGGGCACGGCCGACCCGCGTATCCGTGTCCTGGCCCTGCGCGGCTATGTCCGCGCGGTGACCCTGCCGACGCGCCGGCCGGCGGCCGAGACCGCGGCTGGGCTGGACCAGGCCTGGGCCCTGGCGGCTACGGCCGACGAGCGCCGGCTGGTCCTCAGCGGCCTGGGGACCGTCCGTGACGACGCAGCCCTGGCCAGCATCGTCAAGGGCCTCGACCTGGAGGACGTCCGCGAGGAGGCCGCCGCCGCCGTGGTGGCGGTGTGCTGTCCGCGGGAGAAGGACCCCGGCCTGCTGACGCCGGCGGCCTACGCGGCGCTGGTGCGGGTGCGCGACACGGCGCAGACGCCGGCGCTGGTCGAGCGCGCCCGTGCGCATCTGGAGGCATTCTCGTTTGGCGGCGGCGTCAACATCGCCTTGGGCAAGCCGGTGAAGACGTCGTGCCGTCAGCAGGGCGACAAGGCGCCGTGGCGGGCTGTCGATGGCAAGATCACGCGTCAGGACGCCTGGTTCGGCGCCGAGTGGCCGAGCCATCTCGAGGTCGATCTGACGCAGGAGGTGAGCATCGAGGCGGTGCGGGCGGTCTTCTACTGGGATGGCCGGCGCTCGTACCAGTACAACGTCGAGACCTCGCTGGACGGGCAGACCTGGGCGGTGGTGGCGGACCACTCGGCGAACACGCGGGTGGCGACCGAGCAGGGCGTCCTGCATCGCTTCAAGGCGGTGCGGGCGCGGCACGTCCGTCTGGCGATTCTGAAGAACAGCGTCAACGAGGCGGTGCATCTGGTCGAGCTGGAGGTGTACGCGGAGGGCCAGGCGCCGGCGGTCGTCGTGAGGCCGGCGCCGGCGGTGCCGCCGGTGGTTAAGGCGCCGCCGATCCAGGCGCCGCCGCTGCCGGCGCCGGATGCCGAGGGCTTCATCAGCCTGTTCAACGGCAAGGACCTCACCGGCTGGATGGGCTCGACGCAGGGCTACGGCGTCGAGGATGGCCTCCTGGTGTGCAAATCCGCTCCCCGGCGCGCGGCAACCCGGCCTATGTGGGTATGGAGCTGCAGATCATCGACAACGAGGGGTATAAGGAGGCCCATGGCTACGAGCTGAAGCCGTGGCAGACGCACGGCTCGATCTACGGCTGTGTGCCCGCCAAGACCGGGGCGCTGAAGCCCTGCGGCGAGTGGAATCACCAGGAGGTCCGCGCCGTGGGCGGCCGCATCACGGTGATCCTCAATGGCCAGACCATCGTCGACGCCGATGTCGACGCCCTGACCGAGACCGCCGACGGCCAGGGCCTGGCGAAGCACCCGGGTCTGCGGCGTCGCACCGGCCACCTCGGCTGGCTGGGCCACGGCGCCCGCGTCGAGTTCAGGAATATCCGCATCAAGCCCCTGCCGCCGTACAGCGCCGGCCCGCACAACGTCCCGCCGGAGGGCTTCACGGCCCTGTTCAACGGCAAGGACCTCACCGGCTGGAAGGGCCTGGTCAAG
>JAGVUW010000365.1 GCA_019136035.1 Verrucomicrobiota bacterium
CAGGAGTTCCTGCGTGGTGTCGTAGCCGATCGCCCGCAGGAAGGTCGTTATCAGGAACTTCCGGCGCCGCCGACGGCGGTCCAGATAGATGAAAATCAGGTCGTTGATGTCAAACTGCACCTCCATCCAGGAGCCGTGGTCGGGAATCACCCGGAAGGAGTAAAGCTGACGGCCGCTGGCATGGCGGCTCTTCTCAAAACAGATGCCCGGCGAACGATGCAGCTGACTGACAATCACACGCTCGGCGCCGTTGATCACGAAGCTGCCGCGGTCGGTCATGATGGGAATGTCGCCCATGTAGACCCGCTCCTCCTTCGTGTCCTTCGCCGTCTTCAGCCGGAAGACCACGTGCAGAGGAGCCGCAAAGGTGGCGCCGTCCTTCATGCAGTCGACCAGCGGGATCTTCGGCTCGCCAATCTCGTAGCGTACGAAGTCCAGAACGCAGTGCTGGTCGAAACTCTCGATCGGGAAGACTTCGTTGAAGACTTCCTGGAAGCCCTTGTTCTCGCGCTGCTCCGGCGGCATGTCCAACTGCAGGAACTCGGCATAGGACTGCAGCTGAATCCCGATCAGATCGGGTACGTCAAGAACGTCGCGGAGTTTGCCGAAGTTGACTCGCTCACCCATGCCAGTGTCGCCTCACGTGAGTAGTTGACCGATACGCCACACGGTCCCGAACACGAGACAAAGGACGCATGGGAGGCCGGCCGTAGCCGACCTCCCACGGTCCGTTATGCGGAAACAGATGCTGCGGAACAGCGCACTACTACTTGAGTTCGACCGTCGCGCCGGCCTCCTCGAGCTTGGCCTTGATCTTGTCGGCCTCGTCCTTGCTCACGTTCTCCTTGACCGGCTTCGGAGCCTCGGTCACCAGGTCCTTCGCTTCCTTCAGACCCAGGCCCGTGATCTCGCGAACCACCTTGATGACGGCAATCTTCTTCTCGCCGCCCGAGGTCAGGATGACGGTGAACTCGGTCTTCTCTTCGGCCGCCGGAGCCGCCGCCGCGCCACCGGGCGCCGCCGCCGCCACCGCCATCGGTGCCGCCGCGCTGACCCCGAGGCGATCCTCGAGGGCCTTCACCAACTGCGACAGCTCAAGCACCGTGAGCTTCTCGATGTAGGAGATGAAGCTCTCCATTTCCGGGGACACCGCAACTTTGGTTTCGTCGGACATGCTGGGATTCCTCCGCGCTTTATCAGGCTGCTTTCTCTTTCTCACTCAGGTACGCGTTGAGCACGTACACCACGCTCGCCACCTTGGCACTGAGCACCCGGACCAACTGCGAGGCCGGAGCCTGCAGCAGCCCGAGGACCTGAGCCAGGAGCACCTCACGCGGCGGCAGATCCGCCAGAGCGGCCGCCTCGGCGGCGTTCAGGAGCTTGCCCTCCAGAACCGCCATCCGCACCACCGCCTTGTCGTGCGTGCGCGCAAAGTCCCGCAGGACCTTCGCCACCGCCACCGGATCCGTACCCCCACACACCATCGCGGTGTCGAGCTTCAGCTCGACCGCGCTCAGGGCGCTCAGGCCCGCGTCCTTGGCGGCGATCGCCAGGAGACGGTTCGGAATGACATGACACTGGCTGCCATGGGCCGCCAGCGCCCCGCGCAGAGCCCGGAAGTCTGCCGCGGTCAACCCCGTGTATCCCATCAGGAACAGGTCCGGAGACGCGTCGATGAGCGCACGGATGTCGTGGACTAGTTGTGTCTTTTCGGCTCTCATCGGTGCTTAGGCCCTCACTATGTCTTTGAGGTCCAGCCGCAGACCTGGACTCATCGTGGCACTGAGGGTCGCGGACAGCACGTAGGTGCCCTTCGCTGTCGCCGGCCGCGCCCGCATGATCGTGTGGCACGCCGCATCCGCGTTCACCGCCAGATCCGCAGCCGGGAAACTCAGCTTCCCGATCGGCATCTGGACACACCCGGCACGGTCACAGCGGTACTCGACACGACCGCCCTTCGACTCCTGAACGGCCGTGGCCGTGTCGTCGGTGACGGTGCCCGTCTTCGGGTTCGGCATCAGACCGCGCGGACCGAGGACACGACCCAGGGTGCGAACCACCTTCATGGCGTCCGGCGTCGCAATCAGCACGTCAAACTCAAGCCAGCCGCCCTTGATGCGCTCGAGGAGGTCCTCATAGCCCACCACGTCAGCACCGGCGTCACGCGCCTTCTGCGCCGCGTCACCCTCGGCAATCACCGCCACGCGAACCTTCTTGCCTGTACCCTTCGGAAGAACCAGGGCGCCGCGCACCACCTGGTCCGACTGCTTCGGGTCAATCCCGAGGCGGAAGCTCAGCTCGACGGTCTCGTCGAACTTCGGTACCGGCAGCGTCTTGAGCAACGTAATCGCGTCATTCAGAACGTAGCGCGTCTGCCTGTCAACCTGGGCGAGGCGTGAGCGATAGAGTTTACTTCTCTTCATCGACCACCTCGATTCCCATGCTGCGCGCCGTGCCGGCAATGATCTTCACAGCCGCGTCCATGTCCGCCGTGTTCAGGTCGTCCTTCTTCATCTCCGCAATCTGAACCAGATCGCGACGGGTCACCTTGCCCACCTTCTCCCGGCCTGCCGTCTTGGCGCCGCTGGCCAGATTGGCCGCTTTCTTCAGCAGCACCGCCGCCGGCGGACTCTTGGTGATGAAGGTGAAGGACCGATCCTGATAGACCGTGATGACCACCGGAATGATCAACCCGGCCTGGGACTGGGTCGCGGCGTTGAACTGCTTGCAGAACTCCATGATGTTGACCCCGGCCTGACCGAGCGCGGGACCAACCGGCGGTGCCGGATTGGCGGCACCAGCGGGGATCTGCAGGCGCACTTCGCCTACGACTTTCTTTGCCATCTTGCCCTTTCTCCACGCTGCTGGTCAGAGCTGGCAGGCACTCTCCCAGGAGCGCGTGTGCTGGTGTGCATCGTGGACCCGAACGGCCTGGCTGGCGTCAGGCACGCTCGACCTGCCAATACTCCACTTCCACCGGGGTGGAGCGCCCGAAAATGGTGACCGATACCCGCAGCTTGCCGCGGTCGGCATCGACATTCTCAATCACACCCTCGAAGTTCTCGAAGGCGCCATCGCGAATCGTCACACTCTCGCCGATCTGGAACTGGACCTTCGGCTTGCTGCCCTCTTCGTTCGCCCGACACTGCGTCAGCATCTCCTCGACTTCGTGCGCCGACAGCGGCACCGGCCGCTCGCCACCTACAAAGCCAATGATGCCCTGCGTCTCACGAATGAAGTACCAGGCCCGATGATTCGGCTGGCCGTCCGCTTCAAAGAGACAGGCCTTCATCAGGATGTAGCCGGGATAGAGCTTGCGCTCCGAGGTGACACGACGACCCTGGCGGCGCTCCGAGACCTTCTCGGTCGGAATCACCACCTCCAACACCAGATCGGCGACGTCTTCCTGCTCACGCCGCCGCTCGATGCTCTGCTTGACGCGGTTCTCCTGGCCAGACATGGTCTGGACAACGAACCACTGCGCCTTTTCCTGTTGGGTGTCGCTCATCGATTGCGTTGTCCCGCTCTGAACTTGCCCGAGGCTCTGGCCGGTCTGCATGTCAACGCCCGACGGTCAGGAGCTGGATCAGCGCCCGGACGACCCAGTCGGTCGCCCCCACAAACGCCGCCATGATCACCAGGGACGCCATCACCACCACCGTCGACTCGACCAGCTCGTTCCAGCCCGGCCAGGTGCACTTGCGCAACTCGCTGACGGTGTCGTGGTAGACTGCCGTGATCTTCTCGATCGGGTTGATCATGGGCCCGGATCCTACCCTTCCCTGGCGCAGACCGCCGTGGCCTACACCCCATCCTGTGAAATGAACTGGCAGGTGAGACAGGGCTCGAACCTGCGACCTGCGGTTTTGGAGACCGCCGCTCTACCAACTGAGCTACTCACCTGCATATCAGCCCGACCGCCTTAGGACGCCTCAGCGCGTCTCGCGATGCAGCGTCGCCTTACGCTCGAACGGACAGAACTTCTTGAGCTCCAGACGGCCCGTCGTGTTGCGGCGATTCTTGATCGTGGTGTAGTTGCGCCGCTTGCACTCGGTGCACGCCAGGGTAATGATTTCGGCCGGCATTGGCTCACCTTACGCTACGTCGTCCACGGCCCGTTTCCGGACCGCACCGGCACCCCGCCGGTCGTTCGCTGTCACGACAGAACCCAGGCGCCCACGACGCGTCAGCCGCGCCCGTGAACGCCTGACCTGATCGCGGGGGCCCGCAGGCCCCCGCTGCGTGCCCTTACTGAATGATGTCGGAAACGCGACCCGCGCCCACCGTGCGACCACCCTCGCGGATGGCGAAGCGCAGCGTCTTCTCCATGGCGATCGGCTGGATCAGCTCGACCGTGACGCTGATGTTGTCACCCGGCATCACCATCTCGGTGCCCTCGGGCAGCGACATCACGCCGGTCACGTCCGTCGTACGGAAGTAGAACTGCGGACGGTAACCATCGAAGAACGGGGTGTGACGACCACCCTCTTCCTTGGTCAGGATGTAGATCTCGGCCTTGAACTTGGTGTGCGGCGTGATCGACCCGGGGGCCGCCACGACCTGACCACGCTCGACCTCTTCCTTCTTCGTACCGCGCAGCAGGCAGCCAATGTTGTCGCCGGCCTGGCCCTGGTCCAGGATCTTGCGGAACATCTCGACGCCCGTCACCGTGGTCTTGAAGGTCGGCTTCAGACCGATGATCTCGATCTCCTGGCCGGTCTTGATCACACCGCGCTCAACACGACCCGTCACCACCGTGCCGCGACCTTCAATCGAGAACACGTCCTCGATCGGCATCAGGAAGGGCTGGTCAATCGGACGCAGGGGCTCCGGAATGAAGTTGTCGCAGGCGTCCAGGAGGTCCTTGATGCACTTCGCATCAGCCGAGTTCGGGTCGTCCGAACGCACCGCGTTCAGGGCCGAACCACGCACGATCGGCGTCTCGTCGCCCGGGAATTCGTACTTGCTCAGGAGCTCGCGGATCTCCATGTCCACCAGCTCGAGGAGCTCTTCGTCATCCACCACGTCGACCTTGTTCAGGAACACGACGATCGCCGGCACGCCAACCTGACGGGCCAGGAGGATGTGCTCACGCGTCTGCGGCATCGGGCCGTCAACCGCGCTCACCACCAGGATCGCGCCGTCCATCTGCGCCGCGCCCGTGATCATGTTCTTCACGTAGTCGGCGTGTCCGGGGCAGTCGACGTGGGCGTAGTGGCGCTTCTCGCTCTGGTACTCGACGTGCGACGTCGCGATGGTCAGGATCTTCGTGGCGTCACGACGACCCTGAGACTCGGAGGCCTTGGCCACCTCGTCATAGGGAATATACGAGCACAGCCCGCTCATCGACTGCACTTTGGTGATCGCTGCGGTCAGCGTCGTCTTGCCGTGGTCAACGTGACCGATGGTGCCGATGTTGACGTGCGGCTTTGTCCTGGCGAATACTTCCTTGGCCATCTTCGTCTGCCTCCTGACTGACTATAACAGCTAACTCTGCCGCAGGCGCTCAGCTCCCGGTGGATCTGCAGCCCACCGCGCCCCCTGGGCGCAGCGACTGGAGCCCACGACCGGATTTGAACCGGTGACCTCGTCCTTACCAAGGACGCGCTCTACCGACTGAGCTACGTGGGCACCCTGAGAACTGTGGACCGAATACTATAGGCGGTCCGCAATGGCCTGCAAGCTGGCGCCTGTGCTTTTTCCAGCCCACAGACCCGTGGGACACTCCGGCGACACCCGCGGCGCCGCCGGAGCCCCCACGCCGTCGTCAGCCCTGACGCTGCTCGGTGTCGGACTTGGACGCATCCTCGCCCTCATCCGCCGTCGCATCCTCGCCCTTATCCGCCGCCGCGGCCGCCGACGCATCCGCGTCGCCCGCAGCCTTGGCAAAGGCCTCGTCGAACACATTGCCGACGTCCACCAGGTCCTCACCCGGACGGAGGTCGGACATGGAACGCATCCCCTCGAACTCGGCCGCGTACTCGGAGTCCTCCGAGGCGTCCTTCAGACTCAGCCCGATGCGACGCTCCTCGGCGTCGATCTTCACCACGCGCGCCTTGACCGAGTCGCCGACATTCACCACGTCGCGCACGCGGTTGACACGCTCGCCGGAGAGCTGCGAGATGTGAATCAGGCCGTCGACGCCGTTCGCCAGCTC
>JAGVUW010000037.1 GCA_019136035.1 Verrucomicrobiota bacterium
CGAGAGCTCTCGCGAGCCGCTGAGTTTGGCCAGGCGCCCCTGGCCACGGGCGTTGGCGCGGAGGTTCACGGCCGGCAGGGTCCCGGAGGCGACGGCCGAGAGCTCGTAGGTGGCACCCGGCGTGAGGGCATAGTCGGTATTCCAGAGCTGCGGCCACCAGAGGGCCTGGGCGAGTTTGGTGAGGCGGACGGCGTTCTGGCCGGGCGTGTCGGGTCTAGGGATGGTCTCGATGGTCCCCTGGGGGGCGTTGTTGACTTCGGGGCTGGTGAGGGCGGCGAGCCAGGGCGCCGGGACGGCCTCACCGGCGGTGGCGAAGGTGCCATTGCGGATGAGGTTCATCGTGGTGAGGTAGAGGGCGCCCTGAGCGATCTCGGCGCGGAGGTCCTCGGTGGGGTTGGGCGGCCAGGTCAGGGCGCCGTCGCGGCTGGCGACGCGGGCGATTCGGAAGCGCCAGAGGTCGCCGGGCTGGGGTGCCGCGCGGGTGAGGTCGCGGCATGGAATCCGTATCTCGGCGCTCCAGCCGTGGTCGGTTTCGGCGGTGTGGGCCTCCCAGGTGCCCTGGCCGTCGGCGCCGCGGCCGGGGTCGGCGGCGGGCTGTCCTGGCCAAGTGTCGAGGGTGCCGCCGAAGCGGTCGACGGCGAGGTGGATATCGGCGGGGTTGGCGGGGTCCGTCTGGAGGAACAGCTCGATGTGGTCACGGCTGAGGACCGTCGGGTCGTCGTGGGTGGGGCGGCCGGGCGGCCCGGCGGCGCGGCCGGCGTAGCCGTCGACGGCAATGACGATGGCCTCGTCATCGTGGGCACAGCGCCAGGTGGTGGCGTCGCGGGTCGGCTCGGCCTGCGTTCCGAGGACCATGAGCCGGCCGGGCGCGGCGGTCTGCTGCCAGGCCGGATCATCGAGTCGGCCGTCAAGCTGGAGGGCTGATGGCAGGCGCGGGCAGACGGCCTCACCGGCGTGGTCGCGGGCGGCGGCCGCGGCCACGGCGAGGGCCATTAGGGCGAGGCATGGCAGCGCCAGGCGGCGCCGACGGGGCGCGTTGCGGCGGGACGCGGGGGCCGCCGGTGCGGCGGCGGGTGCCGGGGTGGCCTGGCGTGGCGGTGGGCTGGTGCGTGGCATGGCGGTCCTCCTCCTGCGGCGCGGCGGTGGTGCGGTCGCGGCCGGTGCCGCCGATACGATACTGCCGGATTGGCGGGAGGGAGCGCCCAACGCCGAACGCTCAACGTCCGAGGATGGGGAAGGGGAGAGCCACGTATGGACACGGATGGACACGGATGGGGAGAGAGGGGGAAGACGGCCCACGGAACACACGGAAGAAGCGGAGGGGGAGAGGGGAAGGGAAGTTAACCACGAAAGGCACGAAAAGCACGAACGGCGGGACTCTGGACTCGGGACTCTGAACTCCGAACTCCGAACTCCGTGTGCGTGAAGCCCGTCCGTACTACTACCCTCCAGGAAAGTGCTTTCCTGGCAAGCTTCCGCCCCCGGACGCCCGACGCCCGAGGCCCGACTCCCGGCAGAGAGAACGCCCGACTCCCGACGCCGGCTTCCTCGATCCCTCGACACCCGACCCTCGACCCTTTGGTTTGCGGGCGGAGCCCGCTCCAGGTTGGTCCGTGTGCGTCCGTGTGCGTCCGTGTCTGGAGCGCGGCGGGCCGCGTGGTCGCGGCCCCCGGGGTGGCGGACTGCCGCGGCGCCGCCGCCGCAGACACGGGCGAGACGCCGGTGCCACTCTCGGGGAAGGCGCGGGGGCGGCGCCGACACGGGCGAGACGCCGGTGCCACCCTCGGGGAGGGAGCGCCCGGCGGGCTGCTATGGGTCGAGGGTAAGGGTGACGAGGCGGCGCTGGTGTCGGGGGCGGTCGAGGCAGCGGCCGATGGGGATGTCGTTGCGGCGGAGCTGGAGGTGGCAGGGGCCGGTGCTGCGGGCGTCGATGCGGACCTCGATCCGGTGGGGCGGACGGCCGGCGGTGAGGGTGAAGCGGCGGCGGTCGGGGGTAGTCTCGACGCGGATGGCCCCGCCGGGCCAGCGTGCCTGCGCGGCCGGCGGGTCGTGGGTGTCATCGCGGAGGCGGCGGATGCGCCCGCCACGCTGGAGCTGGAGGCGGGCGGCGCGGTCGAGGTAGCTGCCGGCGCGAGTGGACTCGGGCAGGACGAGGGTGGCGGGCTGGAGTGCGCGCGTGGCGGCGGTGGCCGCGGCGGCAGCGCGGCGGGTATCCCAGGGGACGACGAGGGCATCGGCCTGGCGGTGTCCGCGGAGTCGGAGCCAGGCGTCGAGGGTGCGGTAGGCGTCGGGGGTGCCGGCGTGGAGGACGACGGGCGGCAGGCGATCGGGTCGTTCGAGGGCGACGACGGGCACATCGCAGTCGGCGCCCCAGACGAGGGCGAGGGCGGGTCGGTGCCAGGGTGCCCAGACGGCGAGGCCGAGGAGGGCGACGACGAGGGCCATGCTGAGGCGTCGGCAGGCGGCGGGGAGTCGTGGCGCGAGGGCGGCGAGGAGGAGGGCGTAGTAGAGGGCCGTCAGCCAGGCGGGTGCGGCGGGGACGGCCCAGCTTCCGGCGGGGGCGCTGCCGCAGGTGACGAGGAGGTCGATTGACTCGAGGAGGGCGTCCATGGCGGCGGCGGCGAGGCGGTCCGGGAGGGTCCACGGCAGGCAGGCGAGGAGGATCTTGGGGAGGGCGAGGACGATGAGGAGGTTGGCGACGACGACGAGGGCGACATTGACCGGGAGGGCGGCGGGGACGACCATGCCGCTGAGGTGGAGCATCAGTCCGGAGCCGCCGAACCACGCCAGGAGGCTGGTTCCGAGGGCCTGGGTGGTGCCGCGGACGACACGGACGAGTCGTTGTGAGCGTTGGCGGCGCGGTCGCCAGAGCTGTCGTTCGCAGAGGTCGGCGGCGAGGGTTGAGAGGAGGGGCCAGCCGATGATGAGGATGGATACGGTGATAAAGGAATAGAGGAAGCCGGCCTGGTTGATGACGCGGGGCTGGGCGCCGATGAGGATGATGGCGGCGAGGGCGACGCCGTTGAGGGGCGCGATCGCGACCAGGCAGGCGCGCGACCACGACAGGACGCTGATCATGAGCCAGGCCCGCACGGCGGGCGGGGCGGCGCCCGACATGAGGACGTAGGCGCCGACGGCGATGGGGAGGAGGGCGTGGCGCCAGCGGTAGGGCACCGCCAGGGCATAGAGGAGCGTGCCGATGACGGCCGCGACGATGCCGACGTGGAGGCCCGAGACCGAGAAGACGTGGATCGCGCCGCTGCGCAGGAAGGCATCGCGGACGCCGGCGGGCATGGTCTGCCGGAAGCCGAAGGTCATGGCGAGGAGGATGCCGGCGTGGTCGCCGGGCTGGAGGTTGCGGACGAGGCGGTCGGCGAGGCGGTCGCGGAGGTCGAGGAGGGCGCGGGTGATGCGGTCGAGGCCCTGCGGGGGGCCGAGGTGCTGGACGGCGTGGGCCCTGAAGAGCCTGTCGAGGCCCTGGTTCCGGAGGTAGTCGCGGTAGTCGAAGGCCTCCGGGCAGGCCGGCGGTGCTTCGGGGAGGAAGATGCCCTCGAGGGCGACGCGGTCGCCGTAGGCGATCGGGGTGCCGCGGGGCATGGCGACCATGACGCGTTCGTCGGCGGGGTGGTCGGCGGGCTCTCCGGGGAGGCGGAGGCGGGTGACGGCGACGACGATGGTGGCGGGTTCGGCCTGGTCCTCGAGGAGGTCGCTGTGGCAGCCGGCGTCGCGGACGACGCCGGTGAGGCAGGCGCGGCAGGCGGGTCGGGGGAGGGCGTAGGCGATGGCATCGGGCCGCCGGAGGTCACCGACGATGGCCAGGGCCATGCCGGCGGGGAGGCAGAGGAGTCGCCAGCGTCGCCAGGGGGTCACGAGGAGGGCGACGGCGAGGCCGAGGGCGGTCCAGGCGAGGCTGGCGGCGACCGCGGCGGGGTACGGGCGCCAGGCGAGCGCGGCCTGCACGCCGGCGGCCAGCGCCAGGGCGGCGGGCACGGCCGGGCAGGTGTCGCAGGGCCACCGCACGGCGGCCAGGGTTGTGCGCAGTCCTCCCATGACTACCCGTGCGCCGTTTCTCCAGACGGCGCTGGGGTCCTCCCGTAGGCCGGTCCCTCAACCGGCGGAGATTCCTCCAGTGGCAGTGGCCTGCCACTGCCGGAATCTCCGATACGCGGGAGACGTCGCGTCTGGGCGCGGCGTCTCCGATCGATCTACGTGGCTCGTGCTGTGGACAAGGTGGACATCGTGGACACTGTGGACTGGGCTATCCAGCCGGCTCTTCAGCGTCCGGCGTTCGGCGCCGGGGCCGGCTCGGCGTCGCGGGCTTTGCAGTCGCGCAGGACGAGGACATCGCCGCGGATGCCGTTGCTGGTGCCCGTGATCTCGACGGCGCCCTTGTCATCTTCGACGGCCTTGCGGAGGCGTTCCTTATTGGCCTCGTAGTCATCGCGGTCGAGGTAGCAGCGTATGCGTCGGCCAAAGGCGACGTAGCTATTGGGGCCTTCCTTGCCGATGCTGGTGGGCTTGCCGCGGATGGCGATGGTGCGATCGCGGAGGCGTCGTGAGACCTCCATACTGGCTTCACGGCGCATGAGGTCATTGAGGTCATCGACGGAGAAGGCCGAGGCGCTGCCATCGCGGCGGGCGCGGGCGTTGTCGTCGGCTGCGGGCTTGTCGGCGGCGGTGGTGGTTGCGGCCGGCTGGTCGCCCCAGCCGACGACGGCCTCGTCGGCGCCGGCGGGGTTCTCGGCGGCGGCGCCGCCGCGGCGCTCGGCCTCGTCGCGCGGGCGGGGCTTGGTGTCGCCGCGTTCGGCCGGCTTGGCGTCGGTCTTCGGGGCGCTGAGGAGGCCGAGTTTCCGGAGGATCTCGGCGGTCTCCTCGGGGGTGAGGGCGACGGTATTGGCGATCTGGGGCTTGAGGTAGCGCTCGAGCTGTCGGGGACTCTCGGCGAGGACGACGTCGCCCTGGGCGTTGCGTTCCATGATCATGCCGGTCTTGACGGTCCCGTCGGTGAGGAGGAGTCGCGCATCGGGGACCCAGAGTCGCAGGAGCTGCCGTGTGGTCTCGCCGGGTTTGACGGCGAGGCGTCCGGCGATGCTGACACCGGAGGGGTGTTCGACGGCGACCGGGTAGGTTCCGGCAGCGAGGTTCTCGAGACGGAGCGGGGCTGAGAGGGCGGTGCCATCATTGCCGGGCTGGGTGACGCCCTTGAGGCCGCTCTGGACGACGACGGCGCAGCCGGGGGGCTGCGTGACGACCTCGAGGACCCCGAGCTGGGGTACGGGGGTGACCTGGAGCTGTTCGCCGCTGACGGCGCTGAGGGTCACCGTCTGGCGCAGCGGCTCGCAGCCGGGGGCGACGAAGAGGAGTTCATGGCTGCCCTCGGGGAGGCCGGCGAGGAGGGTCGGCGCCACGCCGAGGAACTGGGGCCCGCGCCAGATGGCGGTGCCGGGGACGCTGCTGGTGACGGCCAGGGTGCCGGGACGCGGCCGGAGGGCGTACGGCCGGCTGGGGAGGAGGTCGGGCACGTGGATCTGGCGTTCGAACGACTCGTAGCCGTCGAGTTTGAGTTCGATGCGGTGCCGTCCGCGGCTCAGGTCACGGAGCAGTATGGGCGTGGTGCCGGCGTCGCGGCCGTCGATGACGACGGTGGCGCCGGCGGGCTCGCTGGCGACGAAGACCAGGTCCGAGACCACGGCGCGGCCGGCCTCGACGGCGGGGGCGCGGTCGCCGGTCGGGGCGGCCGCGGTGGCGTCGGGCGCGGCGGCGGTGCCATCCTCGAGGGCCGCGGTGGCGGCGCTGGCCGTGGGTGTGCCGGCAGCGCCGGCGGCGGTGGGGGCCTGTTCCTCGGCGGCGATGAGCTTGGCCAGGTCGGCGTCGCTGACCTCGCGGGGGACCTCGCTCGGGGCGGCCGCCTCGGCGCTGGGCGCGGCCGGCTCGGCGGGGGTGGTGGCGGTGGTGGCGCCGCTGAAGAGCCTGAAGGCGAGGGCGGCGATGGCCGCGACGATGAGGCCGAGGAGGACGAGGCGCACCCAGGGCCAGCGTCGCGAGGGCAGCTCCTCGTCGTCCCAGAGCGGCTCGGCGGTCGCGGCGCCGGCGGCCGGCGTGGCCGCGGCGGGTGTGACGGCCGCGGCGGGTGGGGTTGCGAC
>JAGVUW010000233.1 GCA_019136035.1 Verrucomicrobiota bacterium
CTCGCCGTCTTCCCGGAGGCGACCCTCCTGGACGACCTGGCGTCGCGCGGCCTGGCCCGCGGCGAGGCCCTGCGCTACGACCTCGGGTTCTACGTGCTGTCGAAGGCCCCGGTGGCCCTGGCCGACCTGGCGGTGCCGGGGCGGCGTCTCGGCGGTCTGCCCGTCGCAGGCGGCCTCGACGCGGCCCTGGTGGCGGTCCTGCCCTCGGACCTCCGGGCTCCGATTACGGCGAACATCCGCCACCGCAGCGCGCGCGCCGACGAGCTGATCCGGCTGGTGCGGCAGGACGCCCTTGACGCGGCCATCGTCTGGGCGCCGCCACCGGCGGGGGCTGCCCTGGAGGTCCTCTCGGTCGGCGGCGGCGACGCCTGCTGCCCGCTCCTGGCGCAGCCGCTGTCGTGCTCGAGGCTGTCGCCGGCGCAGTGGGAGGCCGTCCTCGTGGTCTGTCGCGACCCGGCCGTGGTGCAGGCCCTCCAAGAGCGGCCCGGCGGCCGCAAGGGCGGTGCGCCGTGAGCCGCGCTCCCGTGCTGCCGCGTGCCCCGGCCGCCGACCGCGTCTTCCGGGCCACCTTCAGCAGCCTGCTCTGGCTGGCCGTCGTCCTTATCGCCGGCATCCTCATCGGCATGGCGGCCTATGTCGACTGGCCGGGGCAGGTGCGCTGGGCCTTCTCCACCGACGAGGGGCGTGTCTTCCTGCGCCAGGTCGGGTTCTCCATCCGACTCAGCCTGATCACCTCGGTGGCGAGTACCTTCTTCGCACTCCTCTTCGGCATCCCCGTCGCCTATGCCCTGTCGCGCTTCCGCTACCCCCTGCCACTCCTGATCGACACCATCCTCGACCTGCCCATCATCCTGCCGCCCCTCGTCGCCGGGCTGGCCCTGCTCACCGTCACCCGCTACTGGCTCGGGCCGTTCTTCGATGCCCTCGGCATCCAGATCCACTACACCGCCCGCGGCATCGTCCTGGCCCAGTTCTTCATCGCCGGGCCGTTTGCGGTGCGCGCCATCAAGGCGGCCTTCGACGACATCTCGCCACGCTACGAGGACGTGGCGCGGACCCTCGGCTGCACGCCCTTCCGGGCCTTCTGCCTGGTCGGCCTGCCCCTGGCACGCCACGGCATCCTGGCCGGCGCCATCATGACCTGGGCCCGCGCCGTCAGCGAGTTCGGCCCCATCCTGATCTTCTGCACCGCCTCCGAGAAGACCGCGGTACTGCCCATACGGGTGTTCCTCTTCAACTCGGCCGGCGATGTCGCCGGCGGCGTCGTGGCCAGCGTCATCCTCATCGTCCTGGCCGCCGCCGCGCTGCTGACCTTCAAACTCCTCGGAGGATCCCGCCTGAGCCTCTGAGCGGCTCCGGCTACGGCCATGGTGCGCATCGATCATGTGGATGTGACGGTCGGCACGTTCCAGCTCCACGACATCGTCCTGGACATCGCCGACCGCGAGTACTTCGTCGTGCTCGGCCCGACCGGCGCCGGCAAGACGGTCCTCCTGGAATGCATCGCCGGCCTGACACCGCCGCGCCGCGGCCGCGTCTGGCTGGGCGGCCGTGATGTCACCGCCCTGCCGCCGGAGCAGCGCCGCGTCGGCTACCTGCCGCAGGACTACGCCCTCTTCCCGCACCTGACCGTCCGCGAGAATCTCGCCTTCGGCCTGATGGTCCGGGGCCGCGAGGACGACATCCCGGCCAGCGTCGATCGCTACGCCGGCCTGCTCGGCATCGGGGCGCTCCTCGAGCGCCTGCCGGCCAAGCTCAGCGGCGGCGAGAAGCAGCGCGTCGCCCTCGGCCGGGCCCTGGCCATCGACCCGGAGATCGTCCTCCTCGATGAGCCGCTCTCGGCCCTCGACGTCGCGACGCGCGAACGCATCAGCGACGAACTCCGGCGCATCCATGACAGCACCGGCATGACCACCCTCCACATCTGTCACAACTTCGACGAGACCCTCCGCCTCGCCGACCGCGTTGCCCTCGTCAACCAGGGCCGCGTCGTCCAGGTCGGCACCCCCGAGGACCTCCTGCGGCGCCCGCGCAGCCTCTTCGCCGCCGAGTTCGTGCGCTCGGAGAACATCCTGCGGGGCCATGCCGACGGCGCCGCGGGCGCCGGCCGGGTCCGCGTCGGCGAGGTCGTCCTGGCGGTCGCCAAGGCGCCCGCCGGCCCGGTCTGGGTGACCCTCCGGCCGGATGACATCGAGGTCCTGCCGCCGGAGGCCACGCCGGCTGCCGCCAACGCGTTCCCCGCCACCGTCGAGGCCGTCGAGACCCGCGCCGATGGCTACGCCCTGCACACCCGCGGCGCCCTCGCGCTGACGGCCTTCGTCAGCCGCCCCCAGGCCCGCGACCTCGCCGTCGAACCCGGGCGCCGCCTCGCCCTGGTCCTCCCACCGAACTGCCTCAACGCCTTTCCCGCTGCCGACTGAACGCCGGCGACGGCCCCGCGGACCAGCCGCGGGCCGACCCTCGGACGGGGACGGAGGGACAGAGGGGAAGACTGCCCACGAAGCACACGAAGGTACACGAAGGGGGCGGGAAGGGAGGGGAAGACTGCCCACGGACCACACGGATTACACGGAGAAGGAGTGCCGACGAATCCACGCGAATGGGCGCGAATGGGGGGAGGGGATGAGGTGATGAGAGGGAGAGCTAACCACGAAAGGCACGAAAAGCACAAAAAGGGGGAAGGGACCAAGGCGCCGAGGGGGCGTGGGGAAGGCCCGCGCGGACTTCCGACGACCGACGTCGTGTCCGTGAAGCCCGTCCGTGTCCGTCCGTGCGGGTCCGTGCCCGTCCGTGTCCCGAGCGCGGAAGGCCGCGTGGTCGCGGCCCCGGGCCGGCCCCGGGGCCGCCCGGCACCTTCCCTGGCGCGCCGTCGCTCGAGCGGACCGCACCGGGACCCGACACGCGCCAGAAACTGCCCGCACAGCGCCGTACTCGCCCCAGCCGGAAGGCCCCTGGTGACACCAACGGGAGATCGACGGCAGAGCCGTAAGTCTCCCACAAATAGGAGATTCCGTCACTGGCAGGTAACGGCCAGTGACGGAAGATCCGTCAGAGAGCCGCGTTGACGCGGACGTGGGCGCCGTGGCGTCAGCCCGGCGCGACCCCGGCAGTCGCCGCGGCCTGAAGGCACGCGGCACACTTCCGGCCGAGGCCGGTGCTCCGACGGGGAAGGCTCAGCAGACGGCACTCCGCGCGGTTCCATCCGGCGCCCGCGCGCCGGCGCCCCTCGTGTAGCGGCGGCTGTCCTCAGCCGCTCCCCTGGGAGCGCCGAGCGTCGGCTCGGCTTCACCTGGGATCGCCACTCTCCCGAGTGGCTCCGGTTCTGCCAATCAGGAGCTTGGCATGCCCAAGACGGCCCCAGTCGGCGCGGTGGGCCTGCGTGCCGCACGCCTGCCGTGGGCCTGGAAACAGCAAGGCCGCCTCGGTTGAGGCGGCCTTGGCATCACGACCGATCGAACGGGCGACCCCTCAGGCGCGCCGGCGCCGGCGCAAGAGGCCACCCACGCCAGCCAGAGCCAGGAGAGCCCCCGCCGAGGGCTCGGGGACCGGCGTGAACGTCATCGAGTAGGCCGGGGCGGCGCCGGAACCCGCAACGGGGATGATGGAATAGGCGGCAGTTTCCGCATCATAGCCGTAGCGGGTGTAGACGAATGGATCTGTATTCTCGGCAGTATTGAGGTACCAGTTCGCATTGGCCATCCCATCGAGGCTGTCCACCTGGCCGAGAACCAACCAGTAAGAACGATCATAGCGCAACGCCGATGACGATTGGCGATTCAGTGTGGCAAGAGCGGTTGCCCCATGCGGGTATGTCGGAATCGCCTGCCAGGCCGGGGAGATGAACGTGGCGACGACGCCAGCGAGATTGGGCTCGGTCAGGTCGGGATTACCAGTGGTCATATCCTCCACCAATCGGGCCCTGATCGAGACGCCAGCTACGGCCACGTCAACAAAAAACGGCAGGGTGAGCGACTCAACCACCGCTCCAGTCATCCGGGGATCGGTAGGTGCTGGAAGCGTGAAGCCAACCGCCATATAGGGAAGGGGGGAATCGGGGATGACATATAAAGACCGCCAGAAACTCCCGTACATCGTGGTGCTGATGTACCCGAACTCCTCTTGGCTGTAGTAGGGGGCCCCGCCTTGGAGCGTCGAAATGGTGACCGTGTCATAGTCCGCCACCGCGGTCTGGGCAAGCAGGCAGAGTGCCCCCAGGCAGGCGAGGATGGCATGGCGTGTCGCGCCACAGGAACGCTTATCCATAGAATCTGGACACCTCTCTCGACCAGCCACTTGGGGCTCTCTCATTGTCTAAGGTGAAACTATGGAATTGTCTCTGCCTTGTGTCAATAGGCCTACGAAAAAAAGGGTGGCAGGGACGGGGTGGGCGGTGACGCGGGACTCCGGCGCCGCTATGATTCGTGCGCACGCCCTCGCGGCGCTCGTAGGAACGATCGCGTCGTCGTGCGGTGCCGGGTCCGCGGTCAGAGTGCCGCGTTCGCGCGGGAGCGTGCGCCGTGGCGTCAGCCCGGCGCGGCACCAGATGCCGCCGCGGCCTGAAGGCACGCGGCACACGTCCGGCCGAGGCCGGTACTCTGACGGGGAGGGCGCTGCAGGAGGTGTTTCACCGGGTCATATCAGGCGCCTGAGCGCCGGGGGTTCGGCTCGTATGGAACAGCCCGGCGTGACGCACACGGTTCTTGTCGCAGACCTTCAGCCTGCGACCGGGCATGTCCGATTTCCCAGGGCGTTGCCCTGGGCTGATGAATGATGCCCTTTCAGGGCGCCGGAGTGGAGGCCGTCGGGGAAGGGCGTGGGCGATGTTTCGCTCTGCACTTTCCGGCGCCCGGCGCCGGTGTCCCCGCTGTCGTGGCGGCTGCCCCCAGCCGCTCTCCTGGGAGCGCCGAGCGTCGGCTCGGCTCCCCCTGGGATCGCCACTCTCCCGAGTGGCTGCGGTCCTGCCAATCGGGAGATTGGCGTACCCGGGACGGTCTCCGCCAGCGCCGCGGACCTACCCGCCCGAAGACCTCACTGACGCCAGCTATTGATGTCGCCATCGGCGCCGAGGTCGTCGTCCTTGTCCTTGCCCAGCGACCAGACGGCGACGCGGCCGTAGACCTTCTCGTAGGGTCCGTTGGTGCTGTCAGCCTCAATATCGCCGTCATAGTCGAGGTCGAGGGCGACCTGGTAGCGCTGGGGCTTCGACTCGGTGTGCCAGGGGTCGTTGAAGACCCCGGGGCCCTGGTCGGTGGAGATATCCATGTAGCGCTTGCCGCGGGCATTGCCGCAGTCCTTGTGTCCGGGGCAACCGGTGGCGCCGCAATCGGCGATGGGCGCATTCTGAAGAATGCAGATCATGTCAGTGTACTCCTCATGGTCCAGCACGCGCTCGCTGCCGCCCATGGGCAGGACGCCATAGTCGCTCTCGTACATGGCGATGGCGGTCTGCAGGAGCTTCATCTCCGTCAGCGCCTTCGTGCGCTTGGCATGCTGGGAGGCACTGCTGAGGGCCGGCAGGAGGAGGCCGGCGAGGATGGCGATGATGGCAATCACCACCAGCAGCTCGACCAGGGTGAAGGACTTACGGGCCGTGCTCATGGTCTTGTCTCCAACCTTATACCTTGTAACCACTCTCAGGCTGAGTCTGTCGCGACTGGGGGACGGGAGGACGGAATACTGGAACACGGGGATGATGGACTAGTGGAGTGGTGGAACACGGGGACACCGAAGCTGCGGGTGCCGTTTGGGGGCGCGCCGCGGGTGGTCGGGTCAGCGCTGTTTCCAACTGCAGATATCATCCTGCTTCTCTTCTGTGGTGCCGCTCTTCTTGTCGGCGCCGTAGGACCACAGGCGGTAGCCCTC
Organism: Verrucomicrobiota bacterium; assembly: GCA_019136035.1. GTDB lineage: Bacteria > Verrucomicrobiota > Lentisphaeria > Oligosphaerales > JAFGRS01 > JAGVUW01. The sequence continues at coordinate 5,863 of JAGVUW010000233.1, forward strand.
GGTGCTGTGGAGCTGGTAGCGGAAGGCCTCGCGGCCCCAGCCGTCGAGATAACGGCTCTCCTCGCCGCTGGTGAAGTCCTTGATTTTGGTATCCTCGATGTAGGGCCGCTGGGTCTGGGAATGCCAGAACTGGTCGAAGGGCGCCGCGTTGAAGTCGATCTCGATGGTCGCATTCGAGGGTGATGGCTGCGGGTAGTAGCCGCGGTCCTGGAAGTGCTCCTGGAGGGCCGTCATCATGGCCTCGAGGCGGGCCTTGGT
>JAGVUW010000056.1 GCA_019136035.1 Verrucomicrobiota bacterium
GCGCTCGGACACCGCCTGGAGGAACTTCTCGCCGCCGAAGAGCAGGCTGCCGACGAAGACCGGCTGGCGCGCCGCCAGGATCACCGCGGTCGAACTCTCGCGGCCGATGTCCACGAGCAGGACCGGGTCCTGCTCCGGCAGGCTGGGGCCGTGGAGCTGCAGCAGGCTGTTGGTGGCGGCGATGCCGGACATGGCCAGATGCGGCACTCGTATACCGGCCTGCAGCAGCGCCGCCATGCGCTCACGCACGACCGACTCGCGGCAGATGCCGACGAGGACCGGGTTGCGGCGGCCGAAGCCGGCCGGCAGGACGTGGTAGCCATGCACGAAGCCCTCGTCCGAGAGCCCGGCGAGCTGGGCGGTCTCGAAGTCGACCATCTCATCAAGGCCGTCGGCGTCGACGTTGGCCGGGAAGTCGATGATCTGAGTCGTGCTCAGGTACTGCGGCACGCCGACCGCCACCGGCAGGCCGCGGCAGCGCGTCTGTTCCAGCCAGGCCGAGACCGAGGCATAGAGGTCCGCCTCGTTCAGGATGCCCTCGTCGCGCGTCGCCAGGCGATGGCAGCGCTGCACCACGGGGACGCCCTGCTGCAGGCTGACCACGACGCTCTTGAAGGCCGACGTGCCGAGGTCGACTCCGAGGCCCTGCCGCACTGTCTGCCGGAACGCCATACGCTTGGTCGCGGCCTCCGTGCTGCGTCAGTTCGTCACCCAGTCATTGCTCGGCCAACTGGCCGGGCGCGGCACCTGCTCGCGCAGCTCGCGCGGAATCAGGCCGGCGGCGAGTTCGCGGCCGGCCTTGCCGTCGCGGGGCGCGAAGAGCACCTGGCCCTCGAAGAGCTCGCGCTCCAGGCCGGGCTTGGCGACCATCGTGCCGTCGGCCAGGCGCGTCCCGGCCACCAGGAAGCTCGGCGGCACGCCGGGGTTGCCGACACTCAGGACCCACACCGGGCCCTCGCCCGTCGCCAGGAAACTCGGCACCAGCACCCCGTCGGGGCGCCGCTGCAGCCAACCCACGCAGGCGACCTGGCGGCTCAGGCTCGCCGCCAGCACCGCCCGGCCGACCTGCGCCCGGGTGACCGCCGGGGCCACCGCCGGGAACTCGGCCAGGGCCGGGAGGATGCGCTCGGCGGCCGCCACCACGGCCGGATGGCGCGGGTTCATCCACGGGACGTCGGTCTCCAGATCGCGCAGGCGCTCGGCCCAGGCGCGGCTCTCGGGGAGGCGATCGCCGAAGACATCCGCCAGGAGGTGCACCAGGCGTTTGACCAGCCAGGCGCGCGGCACCGGCTCCAGGCCGGGCTCGCCCAGGGCCGCCTCGATGCCGTGCAACAGATGAACGTCCACCTCTTCAGCCTCGGCGCCCTCGGCCACGAAGCTGTAGAGCCAGCGCGCCTGCGGCACCAGGTTGTCCTGCAGGCGGGGCTCCTGGCGGATTTCGTAGAGGCGTGTCGAGAGGCCGGTCGGGAAGGCCTTGCTGGTGTGCATCAGCACCGGGATGCGGTCATCGGCCTCGCTGTAGTAGACCTGGCCCCAGTAGAGGATGAACTCGCCCTGGGCATCGTTCTCCTTCCGGCTCAGGAGGGGCTTCGGGTGATAGAGCGACTGCCATGCCTCGCTGCCGACGGCGCGGTAACGCGTCACCAGGAGGCGCAGGCTGTCGTCGGTGGTCACCGCCAGGGTCGGCAGGCGCTGCCGGGCGGCCTCGTTGAGGTCGAGGCAGGCCACGGCGGCCTTCAGGTCGGCCTCCCAGACCGAGCCCTGCACCAGCTCGGCGGCGGCGATCTCGCGCAGGCGCTGTTCGCCGTCGCGTCCGGGGGGCAGCCGCGGCATCTGGAAGGTACTGAGGGCCTCGACCTTGGTCCAGGCCTCGAGGTGGTTGAGGACGCGCTGGTAGGACGGCACCTCGGCGGCGTTGGGGAAGTCGCGGACGAACTGCTCGAGGAGGGCGCGGTAGTGTCGCAGGTCGGGCAGGGCCCGGGCGATCTCGGTGCGCAGGGCCTGCTGGCGCTCGTCGGCCTCGCGGGCGCTGCCGCGACGCTGGTCGAGGTCACGGCGCCAGGCGTCGAGTTCGACGCCGACGGCGGTGAAGGCAGTGGCCACCTCGCTGCCGGCGCCGGCGACGGCGGCGCCGGCCTCGCGCCAGACCGGCTCGACCTGAGCCAGGGCGCGTTCCTCGTCGGCGAAGGTGGCGAAGGGCCGCTGGCGGCGCTCGTCCAGCCAGCGGCGGGCCAGTGCCATGGTGCGGTTGAGGTGGTCCTCGGCCTCGGTCCGGCGGCGTCGCCGCCAGTCATCCCAGGACTGCTGCCAGGCGCCGACGGCCCGGTCAGCCGACTCGTCCGGCGCGACCTGGCGGGCCTCGGCGAGGAGGGCCTGGACGGCCTCTTCCGAGGCCTGGTAGCCGCCCTCGCGCAGGCGCCCGAGCTGCGCCATAGCCGCCTGGAACTGCCGATCGAGTTCCGCCCGGCGGCGCAGGGCCTCCTCGGTGCTGGCAGCGAGGTGACGGACCTCGGCCGAGCCGTAGAAGGCCGGATCGCGCTGGCGCAGGGCCTCGAGGGCAGCCTTGAGGCGTTCGTAGTCACGCGCCTCGAGCTGGGCGCTCATCTCGGTCAGCAGGAGCCGCCGGGAGCGCGCCACCCGCAGACGCCAGAGGGTCACGGCGGTGCCGGCCAGGATCACGAGGACCGCCACCGTCACCACCGCGCCCGCCAGACGGCGCCGACGCGCCCGCCGGCGCACCCGGGCGGCCCGGGCCTCGCGGACCGCCTCGAGGACGTCATCTGGGATGGCCCGGCCGGTCTGACGCAGCGCCTCCAGACGCGGCTCGATCGCGGTCTCAGCAGGGCGGTCCTGCCGCAACAGCCCACGCAGCTCATCCAGGCCGGCGGCGAACGACGCCGCGGCGGCCTGCTCCTGCGTCCAGGCATCGTGACAGGCGCGGGCCTCGTCGGCCGTGGCGCGGGCGCGGGCATCCGGGTCGAAGCCCGCTTCAGCCGCGAGGGCATCCCAGGCAGCGATGCCCTCAGCCAGCCCCGCGGGGTCATCGCGGCCGAGGGCGGCCCGCAGGCGCTGCGCGATCTCGGTGGCAGCCAGGCGGGTGCTGGCGCGGCGCTCGGCCAGGAGGGCGTCGCTGACGCGGCTGAGGACCTCGGCGGGCACCGGCGCGGCGCGCTGCGGGTGGCGGAGGTCCTGCTCGAGTTCGCGCAGGCGTCGGCGGTCCTGGGCGGCCAGGGCCGCGTCGACCTCGTGCAGGAGGCCGGGCAGGGCCGCCTCTTCCAGGGGCTTGAGGTTCTGTGGCCAGCTCGGGTTGGCCGGATCGCGCTGGCGCAGCTCGCGCAGGACGCGGATGCTGTTGGCGCGGTCGCCCTGGTAGACGAGCCGGCGGTACTCCTTGAGGAGCGGCGCGAGGCCCTCCTCGGTGGCGCACTCCTGACGGAGGCGCTCGACGATCTCCATCGGGATCTGCGGAAATGACGTCAGGTCGAGATCGACCACGACATTGCCCCACTTGCGCAGCTCGGGGAAGCGCACGACCTCGACGAGGTCCAGGAGGGCCGGCGGGCTGGTCGCCTCGTGCACGGCCTCGGAACGCATGCCGCGCTCGAGGTAGTCGGCACAGCGCTGCAGGCGCGTGGCGATGTCCAGGCAGAGCTCGGCGTACTGGGCGGCGTACTCCTCGAGGACGGGGGTGCGCTCGAGGGCGCCGTTCTCCATCGCCTCGACGATATGCTGGATGAGCTGCTGTTCCGGTATCATGGGTCTTTCCTGGGGACGACCGGCTTCATCAGCAGCCGCGACCGGGTGCGGTTAGGCAGGGCCACGAAGCCATTCCCGGCAGCGCCGGGCGGCGGGCTCTTCGCCGCCGGCGTCGGCAGGGGCCGGCCTTCGCGGGCGCAGAGGACCAGGTCGTTGACCGCGGCCGGCGGCAGCGGGCCGGTCAGGTCGATCACCAGAGCCCGCGGGTTGCGGCGCACCTCGCGCACCACATCGGCGTCGGGGACGCAGCAGCGCCAGACGCAGGTGGCCCCGGCCGGCAAGGCCGTGAAGTAGGTATTGAAGGTGACTTCCCAGCGCCGTCGCGGCGGGATCAGCGCCAGGGCCTCGGCGATCAGCGGCAGGAGAGCCATGCCGGGCGAGAAGAGCAGGTAGGCGGGCGTCGTCTTCTGGCTGAGGAAGTGCCAGGCCAGGACGCCGGCCCAGCCGGCGTCGCCGGTGAGGTCATGCCAGTGCCGGGCGTAGGTCTCCGCGGGGCCGTCGGCGGGGATGGCCTTGGGCTCGTCGAAGAGCCTCGGCGGCTCGCTCCAGCCTTCGCGGAAGAAGCCTGCCTGGGCGGCGAGCCAGGCCGGGCCGGCCTCGGGGCACTCGGCGTCACGCAGGACGACGTGGTGCGCGATCTTGTTCGAGCGCTGCGTGTGCTCGGCCTGCGCTGCCGCCACCCGCGACAGGATGCTGCAGTTGCGGCCGGCCATGGTCGGGCGGTAGTGACTGATCGAGACCGGGTTGTCGGCCTCGCGCTCGTGATGCACCGGGAAGAGCGCCTTGTAGGCACTGAGGCCCTCGAGGAGCTGGACCATCTGCGGCAGCATGCCGCGCGTGTAGGCCACCGTGCAGTAGCCGCGCGTGCCCGGCCGCAGACCGCGCTCCGCTGAGGTGTAGATCAGTTCCAAAGCCATGCTGGTGCTGCCGACTCCATGCCGAGACCGACGACGCTAACCCTGACGTTGCTGACGACGGCGGACCGGCATGTCGAACCATACATCCGTGCCCGGACAGCGCAGCCGGCAGCCGAGGTACGACACCGGCACCTGCAGGGGCTTCTCGCGGTCGGGGACCTTCACGAAGACCACGTCACCCGAGATCTTGTGCTCCACCGGCACCGTCTCGCGGTGCGGCCGGCGTGAGGCCGGCAGGGCCGGTATGAAGCCCTTCTCATAGAAGAAGTAGAGCATCGGCACCGTCACCCAGAACGGCCTCACGTCGCGCGGGCGGATGCCGACCATGCCGGTATCGGGGTTCAGTTCGGGGCTGTGCCCGAGGGCGCTGTTGGGGATGTAGAGCACATCGCCGGCGAACGACTCCGCGGTGGTGACCATCTCCGGGCAGATGCTCTCGAGCAGACAGCGCAGTTGGAAGGACACCTGGCGCAGGAGGTGGATATCCAGGACGCAGGTGTTGCAGCGCGCATCCCACTGCCAGGGCTCCTCGGGGAGGTCCTCGTCGAGGAGGTCACGCCAGACATCGAACTTGCTGACGATGATGACCAGGGTCTTGGCGGTCTTGACGCCGGAGCGCATGCCGGAGTACTTCTTGATGCGGTTGATCATCTCGGTGAGGATGATCTCCTGGCGCTGCACGCGGGCGCCCTCGGCCACCTGCGGGTCGTCGCTGCTCAGGCGGGCTCGGAAACGCACGTCCTTGGTGGGGTCGAAGAGGAAGAAGATGGTGTCGGAGTGCAGGAGGTGCTGCGTGGTCGGGTTGTCCACCGAGTCCATGCCCGGCTCGAAATGCTCGCCGGCGTTGTCGTACAGCACCAGCGTCCGCGACATCTTGGCGCGGACCTCCTCGTACTGGGGGTGGTGCTCGGACGGGGTCACCGTGAACATGAAGGGCTTCGGCAGGTTGATCAGCATGCCGTCGAGGAGGACCTGGTTGTAGAGCTCGCCCTGCAGCTCGGTCTTCTGCAGCGCCACCAGCTCATCCGAGGCGGACTGCAGGAAGATGGTCTCCTCGAAGTCGTTGACGATCTGGTTGTTGACGGCGTCGGTGTCGGTGAAGTTGATGGCGAAGTCGCGGCTGAGGGTATTGCGCAGGCGCCAGGTCATGCTCGTCAGGAAGTACGACTTGCCGCTGGCGGTGGCGCCAACGATAGACAGGAACAGCGGCGGCATCTCGCTGGCCGCCTGCGGGATGCGCAGGTGACAGCGCGGGCAGGCCATATCCGGGCAGCTCATCCCGGCCGCGTCGACGGCGTTGCCCTCGGGGGTGAAGCGCGAGGGCAGGAAGCGCTGCTGGGCGTCGGCGCCGAGCACCGGGTCGCCGACCAGGCTCTGGTGGCGCGCCACGAAGAGGAACTCCTCGACGTCGAAGCGGTGCCAGCAGTGCACCGGCGGCTCGGCACGCTCGCTGCGGCGCGGCCGCGGCGACGGCGGACGCGCCGGCGGGTCCTTGATCTCCACCGCGTGCGGGGACGCCGACGGCGCCTCGCCCGCCGGCGCCGAGGATGACGGCGGCGCTGAGGCCGCGGACAAGGCGGACGGCGATGCGGACGGCGCCGGGCACCGGGCGAGGTCGGCCTCGCGCAGGGCGATGTCGATGTGCACCCGGCCGAAGAGCAGCTCCAGGGGGCCCTCGACGGCGCACTGCGTCACCCGTCGGCGGTCGAGGTAGATGCCATTGGTGCTCCATTGGTCCTCGACCTGGATGAGCCCCTGCGGCGTCAGGGCAAGGACCGCGTGCAGGCTCGAGATCGAGGGCTCCTGGACCGTGATGTCACAGTCTGCGGAACGGCCGATGCGGCAGGGGAACTCGTCGATGCGG
>JAGVUW010000320.1 GCA_019136035.1 Verrucomicrobiota bacterium
GCCCGGGTGAAGGTCACCGTCGAGGGCCGCGAGGTGGTCCTGCCGGCGCTGGACTTCCATGCCGATGTCGCCGCGGCGGGCTATCGCGGCTACGTGCGTCGCGACCCCGCCCACAGCGCCTTCCTGGCCTGGGAGGACGGCACGCACTTCTGGAGTTCGGGCCTGAACGTCCGCAGCCCCTACGACACGCGCTACATCCAGGTGGTGCCGACCTCGACCTGGCGTGACGAGGGCCTGCCGCTGTACGAGCGGCTCTTCGCGCGCTACCGCGAGAACGGCATTCGGGTCGTGGAGGTCTGGATGTCGTCCTGGTGGCTGGCGCTGGAGTGGATCAACGACTCGCCGGGCTTCCATGGCGTCGGCTACTACAACCCCTACCGCGCCTGGATGCTCGACCACATCATGGAACTCGCCGAGGCCAACGGCCTCTACGTCATTCTGGTCCTCAACAACCACGGCAAGTTCGGCGCGCTCAACGACACCGAGTGGGACCGCAATCCCTACAATCGCATCCACGGCGGCTTCCTCGAGAGCTGCGAGGAGTACTTCACCGACGAGCGCGCCCGCGCCGCCTTCCGGCAGACCTGCGACTACATCGTCGCCCGCTGGGGCGCCTCGCCGCATCTGCTCATGTGGAAGCTCTTCTCGGAGATCGACCTCACCGGCACCAGCTACGACTTCTACACCAAGCCGCCGCCCGCCGAGTGGCACCGCGAGATGGGCGCCTACCTCAAGAGCATCGACCTCTACCAGCATCTCACCACGACGCACTGGATGCTCGGCTACCACCGCATCAACGACGCCATCGCGCGCCTGCCCGAGCTCGACGTGCTGACCACCGACGCCTACTACCAGGGCGGCGGCACCGCGCAGCTCCTCACCATGCTGCGCGACGGAAGCCGCTTCGCCGCCGAGCGCGAGAAGCCCCTCCTCATCACCGAGTATGGCGGCTCGCCGCACGCCGACAGCATGGGCAACCTGATCAAGCAGGCGCACCTCGGGATCTGGACCGGCTTCTTCAACGAGGCCCCCGCGGCGCCGATGTTCTGGTGGTTCGCTCTGGTCGACGAGCGCGACCTCTACGGCTACCACGCCGCCCTGAGCCGCTTCACGGCCGACGAGGACCGCCGCGGCCTGTCGCCGGCGCGGCGCGACCTCGCCGGGGGTGCGGTGACGCTCAACGAGCTGCGCGGCACCGACCGCTACCTGGCCTGGGTCTTCGACGCGGCCTACTACCTCTCCGACGCCGAGAATGCCGAGCCGGCCCTGCGTTCCGGCCTCACGGTCGAGCTGCCGGCGCTGGCACCGGGGTCGTACACCCTCGAGATCTGGGATGTGGCCCGCGGCGAGATCGCCGAGAGCCGCCCCCTCGCGGTCGCCGAGGGCCAGGCTCAGATCGCCTTCGAGCTTCCGGCATTCCATCGCGACAGCGCCGTCAAGATCAAACCCGCCGCCGCGGCGCCCTGACGGAGGGTCCATGCGCCTGGCAGGGCGCTTGCAGGCGCCGGGGCAGGGGGTATGCTTCAGCGGCGGCCGGCGGCACACCGGGGGGACGGCACGACTGCGGCGCCCCGCCCGGCCCGCGGTCGGCCGCCACGGCGCCGGCCCCGGCGGCGCCGGGCACGATCCCGATCCAGCGACACAGGTTACAGCGAGCCATGATGACGTACCTTCGTTTCGGCGTGGCGGCGGTGGCGTGGATGGTCTGCGGCTGCAGCCACCTGGACCTCCATGAGGGCCGCCTGGTGTATTTCGTCTCGCCGCAGGGCGACGACGCCAACTCGGGCGGCCGCGGCGCGCCCTTCCGGACGCTCGAGCACGCCCGCGAGCGCGTCCGCCGGCTGAACCACAACGGCGTCCTGCCCGCCGACGGCGTGACCGTCATGCTGAGAGAGGGCCGCTATGCCGTGAGTCGCGGTTTTGTCCTCGACGCGCGGGACTCCGGCCAGGCCGGGCGGCCGGTGGTCTACCGGGCCTTCCCCGGCGAGACGGTCACCCTCACTGGCGGCCTGCTGATCGCGGCCGAGGACCTCGCTACGCCGGAGTCCGCGGTTGTGTCGGGTCTGCCCGCCTCGGCGGCGGCCGCGCTGCGGTATGTCGATCTGGCGGCGCGGGGTGTCGATGCGATCCCGGATGGCCTGGCCGGCCCCGGCGGCAGCCTGGCTGAGCCGGAGCTGTTCCTGGGCGGCGCGCCCCTGCCGTCGGTCGCGGCGGTGGCGGCCATCGCGGCGCCCGGCCAGTGGTCCCTCGACCGCGCCGCCGGGCGGCTCTACCTCTGGCCGCCGCGGGGGCTCGGCCACGAGGCGCTGCAGCTCGCCGTGCTGGCTGAGCCGCTGCTCGTCATGGATGGCACCGAGTTCATCACCTGGCAGGGCTTCACGATGGAGTGCACGCGCAGCACGGCGGCGGTCATCCAGGGCGGCCGCGGCAATCGCGTCGTCGCCTGCACGATCCGCCACACCGGCGGCGATGGCCTGCAGGTCGACGGCTCGGCGCACGCCGTGGTCGGTTGCGATATCGCCCACACCGGCGGGCATGGCCTGCGCCTGAGCGGCGGCGACCGCCGCAGCCTGACGGCCTCGGAGAACCTCGCCGACAACAACCACGTCCACCACACCGGACGGCGCCAGGCGCAGGCCGCCGGCATCCTCGTCGAGGGCGTCGGCAGCCAGATCCGCCACAACCTCCTCCATGACCTGCCCGCCGCCGGCATCCAGTTCGCCGGCAATGACCACGGCATCGAGTCCAATGAGCTGCTGTATACCTGCCTGGCAACGCCGTCCTCCGGGGCCCTGTACAGCCGTCAGGACTGGACCTCGCAAGGGAATGTCCTGCGCGGCAACAGCATCCACCACATTGCCGCGGCCGGCATCTGCCTCGACGACGGCGACAGCGGCGAGACGATCGAGGGGAACACCCTGCTGGCCGTGGAGCGCGGCGTGGTCATCGGCGGCGGTCGCGACCACGCCGTGGTCAACAACCTCTTCATCGACTGCCCGACGGCGGTGGTGGTCGACGACCGCTGCCGCGGCCGGCTCGGCCCGGGTGCCAGCCCGGAGCCGCTCCTGGGCCTGCGGGCAGCCCTCGAGGCGGTGCCCTGGCGCGAGGCGCCCTGGACGACGCGCTATCCGCACCTCGCGGCCCTCCTCGAAGACGACCCCGAACTGCCGTTGCACAACCGCATCGCGCGCAACCTCTGCGTCGGCGCCGGCGCCAGCCCCGAGGCCTGGCTGCAGGCCGATCCCGAGGTGATGGCGCGCCTTGAGGTCCAGGATAACCTGAACACCGCCGCCGATCCCGGCTTCGCCGCACCGCGCCGGCTCTGCTTCCGCCTGCGGAAGGACGCCGCCGTATGGGGCGCCATACCGGGGTTCGTCCAGATGCCCAGCGGCCAGAGTGGCCTCTACCGCGCCCCGGAACGCGCTGCCTGGCCGGTCGAGAGGCCCTTGCCGCGGGTGCGACTGTCCTTTGAGCCGCGCCGCTGCCGTTGACGAGCTGCGGCCATGCACCAGACGGCGCATGGCCTGCGTCAACCGGGCTCGGTCTCGTATGTAAGATCGCGGTGTTGTGCCGTCAACGCCGCTGCGGCTCGTGGACGCATTCGCGTCTGCGGCCACTCGCGCTCCAGCACAAGCGGCGAGGGCTGTTCTGCCGTGTTCTACCCGGCGCCTGGCGCCGGAAGCCCGACTGTAGCATTGGCCAATGCCCACCTCGCCGCGGCGCCCCAGGCCTGATCGAGAATCGCGTCAGCCCCCGCCTGGCCACCCTGAATGGGTGCCAGATCGTGGCCGGGGGTCGCGCGAGAGCCCGACCCCCGGAAACGCGAACCCACGAACCACGGACCCTGAATGGGTGCCAGAACCGGACCTCCAAACCGCCCTGGTGGCGCCCTCTGGATGCAGCCGGGCGCACCCCCGAAGGAGCCCGCCCACGCCGTTCGCGCGGGGACTTCCTGGGCCTGCAGTGAGTGCTTCAGCCCTTTTCGGAGGGGAAACGCCTGAAAGCCCCATCACGCACCTGCTGGCACGCCGGCGTTCTTCACGCTCTGGGCGCGGTCGCACGGCCTGGAAACGCCCGCGGGCGCCAGGGGGTACTCCCTGGCGCCCGCGTCGTGTCAGTCTACGCCCGGCCCGCTGTCGGGCCGGTCGGACGGCCGGTCAGCGCGTCGGCGGCACGGGCTCGGTCAGGCCGAGCTGGCCGCGGACCCACGGGCCGAGGAAGGCGGGGTACTCGCCGACCTTGTTGGAGTGCCCGGCGCGGGGGCCGTTAAAGATGCGCTTCGGGCCCTTGAGTTCGTTGAAGGCCGCGTAGACCGAGCTGGGCGAGCAGGTCTTGTCGATGAAGCCGGCCGAGACGATCGCCGGGATGCGGATGCTCTCGGCGAAGTGCGCCGCGTCGAAGTAGGCGGCCATCTCGAGGTACGGCTGACGCTCTTCGGGCGTCGCGCCCTTGACCAGCCGCGGCCAGCCCGAGCTGCGCTCGAGGAGGAGGCCGCCGTGGTCGCAGAGCGCCGGGACATTCGCGGCCAGGGCTGTGATGTTGGCATTCAGGCCGGACAGGATCAGCGCCGAACCGCCGCCCTGGCTCGAGCCATCGATGACCATGTGCTTGCGATCGAAATCCGGACGGCTGGCCAGCCAGGTGACGGCGCGGTCGATGCCGAGGTAGGTGCGGCGGAAGTAGTACTTCTCGCGGTCCGGGGCGCCGTGGTGGGAGTAGGTCAGCGTCGCGTTCAGCTCCTTGTACGCGGCCTGGATCTCGTCACGCGTCAGCGTCCCGACGTCGTAGGCATGCACGCCCATGGTCAGGGCCAGGACGCCCTCTTCGGCGTAGCTCTTCCCCGACGGACCGAACGGCCCCGGGCCGGCGCCCGGCACCGACACCCAGGCCGGGAAGGGCCCGGTCTTGCCGCGCGGCACGCACAGGAAGCCATAGATGCGGGTGTCGTCGATGTTGGCGAAGCTGATGGCGAAGACCTCCGCCTTTTCGGTGCACTGCGCGTCGAGGCGGGTCTGGCGCAGATCCAGCGGCAGAGCCGCCAGGCGCTGCTTGCCCTCCGCCCAGAAGGCATCGAAGTCCGCCGGCTTGGCACTGCCCTTGCGGATGCGCTCGGGCTCGAAGCCGGCACCCGAGAGGCCGTTGCCACGTGTGCCGGCGGCGTCGACCGACACCGCGAGCTGCAGGAAGCCCGGCTCGGCCAGCGTGCCCTCGATCGTCGACGGACCCTTCGCGAGGTCGAGGTCCTGCGTCGCCAGGACCTTGCCGCCATCCAACGTCAGGACGGCCTTGGCCTTCGCTGCCGCGCGAGCGGCCTCGGGGACCTCGACCGCGATGGTGAAACGGGCCGTCTCACCGCAACGGTAGAGGGCCTCGGCGCGGTCGGTGTCGATCGTTACCGTGACCGCGGGTGCCGGCGCCGGTGCCGGTGCCGGCGCTTCCGCCGCACGGACGGAGGCGCCGTACCACAGCATCAGGCTCAAGCCTGCCAGCCAGCTTCTGCTCCATCTGCCCAGCGATCGTTCGAGCATCGTCCGCACTCCTTGTTCGTTGGTGTGGGGGCGCCGCATCGACACCGCGTTCGACAAGCGGGCCCCCGCGGGGCCCTAACCTAGATGGGGCACACGCGCCGCGCAACCGTGCCGCCGCACGGGGCGGGACCCGGCGCGGCGCAGAAGGGACTCAAGGGACACCAGGGACCCAAGGGACTCCAGGGGACAGCGCGGCGCGCCGCGGGGGCGGGGGTGGGCGCCACGAGCCGAGTGGCGCTCTCCCGGGCGCCGCGGCCGGCGCCCGGGAGGTCCACGGACGGCGCCGTGGACCTACGTGGCCCGCGCCGGGTGTTTGCCGGGCGCTGATGGCGCCCGGGAGGTCCACGGACGGCGCCGTGGACCTACGTGGCCCGCGCCGGGTGTTTGCCGGGCGCTGATGGCGCCCGGGGGGTCCACGGACGGCGCCGTGGACCTACGCGGCCCGCGCCGGTTGTTTCCCGGGCGCCTCGGTGAGCCGCCTCGGCGCCTCACCGTCCGGGGAGGTCCAGCCGGGCCTGCGCGAAGGCGCCACGCCGCGAGGTCACGGTCACCGCGACCGGCGTCCCCGGCTGGG
>JAGVUW010000546.1 GCA_019136035.1 Verrucomicrobiota bacterium
GCCAGGACCGCGTCCGCCCCGTCGGCCAGGGCGCGGGCGCGCGCCACGGCCTCCGGCGCGGCCGGGCGCAGGACCAGGGCGCGGATCTCGCGGGCCGCCAGGATATCCTCGCGCTCCACCGCCGGCCCGGCGCTCTCCTGCCAGGGAGCGCGCCCCGCCGGGGTCAGGCGCTCGACCAGCCAGGCCGACGAGGCGCCCTCGAGCCAGTCGCCCGGGCGCACCGCGTAGCGTATCGCCTGCGGCCGGTCGCTGCTGTTCATCAGGAAGATGCCGAGCTCGCCGGAGCGGCTCCGCCAGAGGGTCCCCTGCACCACCGGCAGGCTGGCGCTGTGCGGCAGGCGGCGATTCCAGGTCACCGTCTGCACCGGCAGCGGCTCCAGGGGCCGGATTTCGTCGAGGAGTTCTCCGAAGACCATGAAGTCCTTGGCGGCCAGGCGCAGGCGCGACAGCTCGAGGGTGAGGGCGAGCTTCTCGGCGTGGGCGGGCTCGAGGAGCCACTCGGGGTTCCAGCCGAGCTGGCAGCCCCAGAGGGCATCCCGGCCCTGAGCGAGGGCGTAGGCATCGAGGTCATCGGCCGGTGACTGCGGGCTGGTGAAGTAGATCGTGTAGCCCGAGTAGACGGCCGGCAGGAGCGGCACGTCGTTGTCGAAGCGCGGGTTCCAGGCGAGGAAGGCGTCGATGGTATCCATGTAGGGCTCGGCGGTGTTCTCGGTGGTGAGGGCGACGCCCTTGGCGGCGGCCTCCGCCTTGATACGCTCGAGCATGACGCGGTAGGCGTCGACCCAGTGTCGTCCGCCGCCGAGTGTGTGGCCGTGGCTCGAGTCGAAGCACGGCGCCGGCCGTGCCGCCCCGATCTGGTCGAGGTAGATAGCATTGACGCCGCACTCGTCGATGAGGCGGTGGCAGATGTCCGCGACCGTGTCCTGCCAGAGGGCCGTCGTCGGGCACATCGGGCAGAGCTGGCGGCCCGAGCCATAGGTCTCGATGTAGACTTCACCGGAGGGACGCTTACAGGCCGCCGCGCGGCCGCGCTCGGCGAAGCTCGGGATATCGTGGTCCCAGAGGCGGCCGTTGATGTAGGGCATGATCACCTGGCCCTGTGCCACCAGCTCGCGCACGACCTCGGCGACGCCGGGCTTGGTCGGGAAGTACTCCGGGTAGGTGTGGTCGAAGGGTATCTGGTGCCAGTTGTACCAGTGCAGCCCGACCGGGAGCGGGCACGCCGCCCCGGCGCGCTGCATGACGCGGCGGGTGCCGTCGGCGGGGCCGCTGTGGATCCACCACATGCCGAGGTCCTTAAGTACCGCCGGCACGTCGGCGCGGTCGGCGATCCAGCCCTTGCGCGTCCAGGCCTGCCGGCTGGCCCACTGCCGATAGAGCCGCGCCGCCTGCCACCAGTCCCCGGTGTAGGTCGCCACCACCACCGGGAACGGCACCGCCTCGGCCCGGCCCGGCACGCCGGCGTCGGCGGCCAGAGTGACGATGCTGGCGTCCTGGGCGCCGCTGATGGCCAGGGTCTTGGTGCGAGCGCCGTCGTCGTGGGCCCCGAGGTAGAGCCCCGCCTGGTCGAGGTTGAAGGCCATGAACTGCACCGGACAGCCCCCCGAGGGATAGGGCGCCTGCATCGACTGACGGTTCTGGCGCATCAGGGTGCCGCCCCAGTTGCCGCGCGGCATCAGCACGTCGGCGCTGCCCGGCGGACAGACCGTCGTCAGGAGCGGAAAGGCGCTCTCCCAGAGGCCGAAGCGGGCGCTGCGGCTGGTGACCTGCAGGCGCCACTCGCTGGCATTGCGGTCGGCGCGCAGCAGGACGGTGGCGACGACGTCGAGGGCGTCGGCCTCGCCCGGCAGGTCGAGCCCCCTCCAGGTGAAGGTCAGCAGGCGGCCCTCGGGCGTCGCCGTCGCCGCGGCGCTGCGCTCGGATGGGCTGCGGTTGTCGACCACGGCCTCCTCGAAGGGCTTCTCGGTGGAGCCCTCGGGCAGGACGCGCTCCGGCGTGCGCAGGGTCAGCCGCCAGAAGCCCGGGGCGTCGTCGCGCGGATGCACAAAGCGGGCCCCGGCCTCGCCGAGGGCCTGGATGCTGGTGCAGGCGTAGCCGCCCTCGGCACCGGCGAAGGTCACCGCCAGGCCGTCATGGCGCAGCTCGTAGGCCGCCTCAGGCGGCGGCGCCGCCGCCAGGGGCGAGACGACGCCCTGGAGCGTCGGCACCAGCGGCTGGCGCTGCGAGCCCAGCCAGCGGCCGTACCAGGCCGCATCGGCCGCGGCCGGGCCGATATACAGGCAGCCCTCGAGACGCGCCTGGCGGGCCTGCCAGGGGCCCCGTGAGCGCGTCACGTAGTAGACGAACTGGTCCGAGGCATCCCAGCCGATGCACGGGCCGCCGCCGACGCCGACCGCGTCGCTGGCGGTCGCCATCAGGGCCCAGCGCGAGCCGGCGATCGAGACGCTGCGCGTCCCCGGCGCCTGGGCGGTGTGTTCGGCCGGCGGCTCGCCGGTCAGGAAGGAGCTGTAGCGGTAGGTCTTGCGGCTGAGGTGCAGGAAGTGGTGCTCGTTCCAGGGCAGGTCGTCGTCACGCTCGGCTTCGGCCGTGACCTCGATCACCGGCGAGAAGGGCGTGTAGACATAGCGGTAGGTGACCCGCGGCGATCCGGGCGCGGGCTGGCCGCCGCGGGCGTAGCGGGTGCGGGCTTCGACGACGACCCTGACCGGGCTGGCGAAGGCGACGGTGGCGGTGGCCTCGGGGTCGGCGGCGGCCTCGAAGCCGCCGCGCTGTTCGGGCTCGCCCTGGGCCCGATGCACGCGGTCGAGGAAATACAGATCCGGATCGCGCTGACCCGAGACGCGAAACATGACCTGCCCCGGGAAGCCGCCGCCGCCACGGCGCGGATGCGTGACCTCGAAGTAGGCATTGCGGATCGTGATGCCGGTCTCGCTCTCGCTGACCTGCAGGTCGTCGAGAGCGGCCGCCACGGGCTCGCCCCGCCGCAGCGCGAAGCGCCGCGGCAGGCCGGGGCCGGTCAGGCCCGGCATGACCCAGGACAGCACCGGCGCCGCGCCGCTGGGGTCCAGCGCCCAGGGAACGGCCCGGCCGCCGACGGCGCCGCCGTCGACCTCGACCAGCGTCAGGCCTGCCAGAGACGCGGCCTGCTCGGGGGTCAGTGCCAGGCTGGCGGACTGCTCGAAGCTCTCGAAGGGGCCGTTGACCACCTCGATGACGGCCGACTCGATCCCGGCCGGCGCGGCCGCGAGGCCGAGCGCGGCGACCAGGCCGATCAGGACCAGGCGGAACCCTCTCCCAAGGGCAGCAGTGGACATGGCGGTATCACCCCTCTCGTGTACTCGACGCACCATCCGGGTCCCCGGCACACGGGCGCCGGAAGGGACAGCCCGACCGATCGCTCGCCACGGGCGCTGGAGCGCGAGTGTCCACAGACGCGAACGCGTCCACGAGCCGCAACGGCGTTGACAGCACCGCGACGCGATGTTCCATACGATCCACGGCTGCCGCCGGCATCGCCCCACCGCGGTCAACCGACAGACAACCCCGCACGATAGCCCGCCTGCGACGAAAGTCACCCCCGCGCGCGGCCGGGGCCAGGCAGATCAGCGGCGGCGACGGCCCGATGGAGAGGGTCGCCCCCGCGCGCGGCCGGGGCCAGGCGGTGCTATGTTTCCTGCGGTGCCGGGCCAGCCGCGGGGGCCGGCTCTGCCGGCACGGCGGAGAGCCTGGCGCGGTGCCGCGCGCCGGCGCGTCCGGCAGGACGCCGCGGCGCCGGCAACGGCGCCGGTGACAAGCCCTCAACGCGATGGGAAGTGCGAGGATTTCAGCGATGCGACGCCAACGCCTGGATCAGATTTCCTGGGAGGACTTCCAGAAGCTGCCGCTGTCCAAGAAGGGGCCGTATTTCCTGCAGAGCGACGGCCAGCCGTACCACGTCCTGATCGCCCAGCAGTTCGACCGCGCCAGCCTGGACCACCTCTGCCACCTGGCCACCCGCATCCGCCGCATCGCCAAGAGCAAGCAGGGCATGGAGTTCCTCGCCGGGCTCCTCTGCCACAAGCGCGCCATGCTCGACTTCTCGCAGCCGAGCAGCCGTACCTTCCTGTCGTTCTACGCCGCCTGCCAGATCCTCGGCCTCAAGGTCGCCGAGGTCCGCGACCCGGCGACCTCCAGCGAGATGAAGGGCGAGTCGCGCGAGGACTCGGTGCGCACCTTCAGCTCGTACTTCGACATGATCATCATGCGCACGCCCCAGCAGGGCTTCGCCGAAAAGATGGCCTGGCTGCTGAGTAACACCGAGCGGCCCATACCGATCATCAATGCCGGCTCCGGCAAGGACCAGCACCCGACCCAGGCCCTCCTCGATATCTACACCCTGCAGCGCAGCTTCGAGAAGATGAACGGCATCGAGGGCAAGACGGTCGTCTTCGTCGGCGACCTCGCCCGCGGCCGTACCGTGCGCAGCCTGTCGTACCTCCTCACCAAGTACCCGAATGTCACCCAGTACTTCGTGGCACCCGAGAAGCTGCAGATTCAGCAGGACGTCCTCGACCAGCTCGACGCGGCCGGCGTCACCTACCACGTCACCCAGGACTTCGAGGCCGTCCTGCCGATGGCCGATGCCATCTACATGACCCGCATCCAGGACGAGTGGGACGAGGACGGCGAGAGCGAACGCGTCGATATCAGCAAGTACTACTTCAAGGCCGAACACCTGGCCCAGATCAAGTTCAGCACCATCATCATGCACCCCCTGCCCCGTCGACAGGAAATCGCCGCGGCCGTCGACCACGACCCCCGCGCCATGTACTGGCGCCAGATGCGCAATGGCATGTGGGTCCGCAGTGCCCTCATCGCCAGCATCTTCGACCGCTACGAGGAAATCGACGCCTACTACCAGCGCTACCTGAAGTAGCCGGCGCAGGGCGGCCAGCGAGGGACTCAAGGGACTGAAGGGACTCAAGCGACTGAAGGGACTCAAGCGACTGAAGGGACTCAAGGGGCTCCAGGGGCCACGGGAGCGCCTGGGGTACGAGGGACTCCAGGGACTCAAGGGACTCAGGGGACTCAAGGGACTCAAGGGACTCAAGGGACCCAAGGGACTGCAGGGGCACGAGGGACTCCGGGGGCCAGGAGGGCTCCTGGGGCACGAGGGACTCAAGGGGCCACACGGGCACCTGGGGCACGAGGGACAGCAGGGAGGAGGGACCTCAGCAAGACGCGGGACCGCGGCCACCCGGCCTGGAGTCCCTGGCGTCGCTGGTGTCCCTTTCCGGGAGGCACCCGCACCATGGCTGATCGCGTCATCCCCCCGCACGGCGGCTACAGGAGACTCCTCACCTTCCAGAAGGCCGAGATCGTCTACGACGCCACCGTGGCGTTCTGCGCTGAGCTGCTCGACCGGCGCGACCGCACCACCGATCAGATGGTGCAGGCGGCGCGCTCCGGCAAGCAGAACATCGTGGAGGCCAGCATGGCCTCAGGGACCTCCAAGGAGACCGAGATCAAGCTCACCAATGTGGCGCGGGCCAGTCTCGAAGAACTGCTGACTGACTACCGCGACTTCCTGCGCACGCGCGGCTTCCCGGAGTGGGCCAAGGACAGCCCCTGCGTCAGGCGACTCCAGGAACTGAACCTGACACCGGGAGCGACCTACGAGACGTTCCGCAAGGCCGTGGAGAATCCCGACCCGGCCATCCGCGCCAACGCGATCATCGGCATGATCAAGGTCACGAACTGCCTCCTCGCCAGACAGCTCCGGACCCTGGAGGCGGACTTCCTGGCGCAAGGCGGCCTCCGTGAACGCATGACCCGCGCTCGACTCGCGGAACGCGCCAGGACGGGCGGCCCCGCCGGCGCCGTTCCCTAGCGGACGGCGTCGGGGGATCAAGGGACTGAAGGGACTCAAGGGACTCAAGGAAAGCCAAGAACAGCCCCGAGGCGGGGGCGCCTCAGCGAGGCGCGGGACCGCGCCGACCCGGTCGGGTGTCCCTGGTGTCCCTGGTGTCCCTGGTGTCCCTGGTGTCCCTGGTGTCCCTGGTGTCCCTGGTGTCCCTGGTGTCCCTGGTGTCCCTGGTGTCCCTGGTGTCCCTGGTGTC
>JAGVUW010000780.1 GCA_019136035.1 Verrucomicrobiota bacterium
CGCTGGTGGCGCCCTGGGTTTTCAGGCTCGGGTGAATGGACATGGTATGGACTCCTGACTGAATTCGCAACAGCGATGGTATGCCGTAAGTCTCGTACTATGGCACGCCTGGGCAGGCTTTCAACCCGGCCCGCGCCGGTTGCAGGGCAGTTTCAGCATCCGGTTCCGGCACCCCTTCCGGATGGCAGGCTGAGCGCTGACGCGATCCCCAGACACCCCACCGCCGCGTCCCGGGCTGTGCCTCATGCCTGCGTCGTGGCCGCGACCTCGGGGAGGAAGGGGAACATCTCGCGGTAGCGCTCGCGGGGCAGGGGTCGGCCGTACTCGGAGATCATGACCGATTCGGCGCTGCGCACGGCCCGGCCGTGCTCGGGGCCGTAGAGGGCGATGAGGGCCTCGCGGGAGTGCTCGGCGATGGCGGCGAAGCGCCGGCGGTGGGTCTCGGCGAACCAGGCGCGCCGGGCGGCCGGCTCGGCGGGGACCTTGTCCAGCACGCCGCCGTTGTAGGGCAGCCACTCGAAGACCTGCGACTCGTGGCAGCAGCCCATGTCGATCTTGCGTTCCATGACTGGGTCGGTGTCGATGGCGATATGCGGGACGAAGGGCACCGGCTGCCGGAAGGCGTCGTAGAAGTACCCGAGCACCGGCGCCTGCCGCAGGTGCGGCGTGAGCGGTGCGACATTGGGCACGGTCACCGTGTAGGCGGCGTCCTGGACGACAGTGCCGACGGCGCGGTGGTCGGGGTGGTAGTCGTGGTCGCGGTGGCAGAGGACGAGGTCGGCCTGGACCTCGCGCATGATCTGGATGACGACCTTACGCAGCTCCGGCGTCGGCACCAGCTCGCCATTGTGGATATCCAGGACGCGGTAGTCGATGTCGGCGATGCGTGCCGAGGCCATGGCCTCGGCGTAGCGGCGTCGGGCGAGGGGACCGCCGCCCATGTCGTAGTGTCCGGTGTCGCCGTTGGTCATCGAGACGAAGGTGACGCGATGCCCGAGGGCGCGGTAGAGCATGGCGGCGCCGCCGAAGCGGAAGTCGCAGTCGTCGGGGTGGGCGCCGAAGCAGAGGATGCTCAGGGTTCGCGCAGTCATGGAACGGACTCCTCGAGTTGACGGCACGCACGCGTGCCACGCGTCGGCGGCCTGGCCGCAACGCCAAGCGGCGCCGCCTTCGCACGAATATGGCATGGGGCCGCCGGCCTTGCCATCGGCGTGCCGTCACGATGAGGGCTGTTCGACGATCGCGTCAGCGTTCTCTCGGTCACCCTGGAGGGGTGCCAGATCGTAGCCGGGGGTCGTGCGGAGTACGACCCCCGGAACCGCGGATTGCACGCCATGCGCCCTGGAGGGGTGCCAGAACCGGACTTTCGATCAGCCCTGCGTCACGATAGGGTTGCCGCGGCTGTCGGCTGGGCGTGCCGCTGGTCAACGAGGACGCATTGCTGAGCCGGGTCACTCCGGGATGGCGACCTCGTCCAGGGTGACGTCGTCGAGCCAGACCTTCCCTGCGGCGGTCTGCTCGACCGTGAGCAGGAACATCGCCGTGTCGGCGCGTTCCCAGAGGCCGTCGGTGCCGGTCTCGTAGTGGACATCCAGGCGCTTCCACTCGCCGGTGAACGGCGCGCCGTCGTGGCTGGCCATGGTGGCGAGGCTGACCCAGGCGCCGGCGGCGTCCTTCCACTTGACCTGGATGCTGATCGCGGCGGTGTCCTCGATGCCGGCGCTGCGCCACCAGGCCGAGATGCGGTAGGTCTTGCCGGGTTCGACCGGCACCGACCGGGTGAAGCACAGGGGCGTCCGCTGCGAGGCCGCAGCGTCAACCACCAGGGCCCCGGGGGCGCTGCGGCCGACGGCCGGGTCGTGCGCGAACGTCGCCTTCGAGTAGTCGCGCTGCCAGAAGCCCCAGCCGTCGAAGTCGCGGTCGAAGGCGCTGGCGAGCAAGGGTTTGATGACGGTGACGCGTTCCGGTCGGCGCAGGCGCACCAGCGAGCGTATCTCGGTCTGGCGGCGCTGCCAGCCGGCGAGGAAGTACTGGGCGCGTTCCTGGCAGGGGCCTGCGGGGGCGAGGCGGACGGCCTCCTCGAGGGCCTTGGCGCAGGCATCCAGGTCGCTCAGGCTCAGGGCCTCGGCGTAGGCCGAGCTGCTGAAGTCGAGGTACTGGCGGTTGCCGTTGTTGCGGAACCACCCGGTAGCGAGGACGCGCCGGGTCCAGAAGTCCTCCCAGAAGTCGAAGTAGCGTGCCAGGGCCGGCGCCGCGGCCGGCCCGACGGCGCTCTGGTACCAGTCGCGCAGGAGGGCCTCGACGTCCTGAGCCGGGTCCCAGAGCAGCTTGAGGGCTACGTAGAGCTTGGGGCCCTCGTGCCAATCGCCGGACGGGTAGGCCTCGGCGTAGTAGTGCCGGACGCCCTGGGCGTAGCCGTAGCGGAGGTAGTCGGCCATAGCGCGGGTGTAGACGCGTGGCATGAGGTAGAACTGGCCGCCGTAGATGTAGTCGTACCACCCGAGCACCGCCGCCTTGGCGGCCCAGGCCTCGGTGTGGGCCTTGCCGAGGCGGGCCAGTTCCGGGTCGGACCACTTCATGCGGTCGTAGGTGATGAAGGGCACCAGCCGCGGCGCCAGGCGCAGGGCCTCCGGCGGGCTGTAGGCGCCGTTGTAGGCGAGGAGGCCCAGCCAGGCATCGGGGTGGTCCTTGGCGAGGCTGGCGGCGATGGCGTTGCACCAGGTGTAGTAGCTGGCCGAGATGTCGCGCACGCCGATGCTGTTGACGCGGCCGGCGTCGAGGGCCATGCAGGCGGGGCAGGTGCAGTAGCGGTTACAGTCGTTGATGCCGAGCGAGTACGAGGTCACCTCGGGGTGTTGTGTCAAGTGGTCACGGATGATGTCGGCGGCCAGTTCGGCGCCGCCGGGGGCCGTGAAGCACGGCTGCCAGGAGACCTGAGCGTGGACGTCCTGGGCGGTGGTCTTGCCCGCCGCCGGCGCCGGCAGGAAGCGCTCGCCGTCGAGGACCGGGAAGACCTCCGGGTGTGTCGCGGTGAGCTCTTCGGGCAGGAAGAGCCGCCAGAGGTTGTGGTGGAACTGCACCCGGCCGCGCATGCGGTTGCGGCGTGCCCAGAGGGTCTGCTCGCCGCGGTGCTCGCCCTCTTCAGCCTTGCCCAGGCCGCTGAGGAGGCGGTGCTGGAAGGCCGGCTCCGAGCGCACCGTTGTCACCGGCACGCGCAGGTCCGGAGACTGCGGCACCGCCTCGCCCAGGGCGCCCGGGAAGAGCCAGCGCAGGCCGGCGTAGCGCTCGAGGAAGTCGTAGATGGCGTACTCGGTGCCGGCGTCGCTGCCGCCGACGAGCAGGACGGTGCGGGCGTCCGGCACGGCAATGACGAAGCCATCCGGGTCCAGGCCGGCCAGCCCGAGGTCGGCAGCCGCCGCGACGCTGGTGCGGCCGCAGTGCAGGGCCGCCAGCCCCGGCGCCGGCGCGGCCGGCTCGGTCACGACCTCGAGGCCGACGCCGCAGCGCCGGCGGATGACCTCGACCAGTGTCGTCGCGGCCTCGCGCAGGGCGCTCCCGGCGTCGGCCGGGAGGACGACCCGCGCCCGCGCCTGGCCGGCCTCGACCACGGCGACGGTCGTGGCGGCGGCGTCCTGTGGGTAGGCGATCGGAGCGCACCAGCTCAGCATGGCCGCGGTGGTGAGCAGCGCGAGGCGCTGCCGGTGCCGTGATGTCGATCGTGCCATGGGTGTGCCTCCTCGAGCGCTGGATGACCGTGGTGACCGCGGCCTGAGCCGCCGGCGCGCCGACCCCCGCGAGAGTGCCGGCAGCAACTCCAGACTATGCCCGCTGGAGAGGCGGTTGGCAACCGCGCCCGCGGCGAGTCTGCCCGGCCTGGCGGCGGGCGGACAGGCCGGGGACACTGGGGACACTGGGGACACTGGGGACACTGGGGACACTGGGGACACTGGGGACACTGGGGACACTGGGGACACTGGGGGCACCGGGGACACCGGGAACACCGGGGACACCGGGGGCCTCCGCGCCGCGGGGAACCGCGGCGGCCCATCCTGGAGTCCCTTGAGTCCCTTGAGTCGCTTGAGTCCCTTTCCGGCGGGCTCGCGACCCACGGCCCGATGCCGCCCCGCACCGCCCGGCGCCGCCGGGGCGTTCGCCTGTCACTGAAAACCGCCGGGGTCTTTTGCGGCGGCGGTGCCCGGCACCTACTGTAGGCAGCGGATGATGCGACCGTCAGCCGTCGACCGGCGGCGCTTCGGACTGCGGTCCGGGGCCGTCGGCGGGGGGCTCCGCAGACTGTGAAGGAGGCGACGACGATGGGTAACGACAAGATCTGGGTAGGCTTCGACCTGGGCGGCACCAAGATGCAGGTCAAGGCGTACGGCGCTGACTTCAGGGAACTCGGCGGCAAGCGTCGCAAGACCAAGGGCAAGGGCGCGGAGAGTCAGAAGGCCGGCCTGGAGCGGATGGTTGAGACCATCGAGGAGCTCCTTGTGGAGATTGGCGTGGGGCACGAGCGCCTGGCCGGCATCGGCGTGGGCTGTCCGGGGCCGCTGGACGCCGAATCCGGCGTCGTGCTGAGCGCGCCGAATCTGGGTTGGAAGAAGGCCCCCGTGAAGAAGATCCTCGAGGCCGCCTTCGGCTGCCCGGCGGCGATCGTCAACGACGTCGATTCGGGGACGTACGGCGAGTACCTCTTTGGCGCCGGCAAGGGCTCGCGCTGCCTGCTGGGCGTTTTCCCGGGCACCGGCATTGGCGGCGGCTGTGTTTACGAGGGCCAGATTCTGCGCGGGCGGAGCTGCAGCGTCCTGGAGATCGGCCACATGCAGGTCCAGCCCGACGGGCCGCTGTGCGGCTGCGGCCGTCAAGGCTGCCTGGAGGCGGTGGCCAGCCGCGTCGCGATTGCGGCGGCGGCGGTGTCGGCGGCCTTCCGGGGCGAAGCGCCGCACCTCCTCGAGCTGGCCGGCACCGACCTGGCGCAGGTCCGCAGCAACACCCTGGTCGAGGCGATCAAGGCCGGCGACGTGGTCATCGAGCGGATCGTGCGCCAGGCGGCGCGCTGGATTGGCGTGGCGGTCGGCAACGCGGTCAACCTCCTCGGTCCGGACACCGTCGTGCTCGGCGGCGGCCTGGTCGAGGCCATGCCGACGCTCTTCCTGAAGGAGGTCACGGCCAGTGCCAACAACCGCGTCATGCCGTCGTTCCGCGGCACCTTCCAGACGGTCGCGGCCAAGCTCGGTGATGACGCCACCGTCCTGGGTGCGGCCGGCTGGGTGCGCGAGGCGGTCCAGGGTCGCCGCTGAGGTGCCCCGGCATCCTGAGGGGGGCCTTGCCATGGCCGATGAGGTGCGACAGCTCGCAGTCATCGATGTCGGGACCACGTCCATCCGCCTGGCCGTCGCCCAGGTCGGCGCCGATGGCGTGCCGCGCCTCTTCGCACAGGCCCGCCAGAACGTCGCCCTCGGCGACGACGTGTTCACCACCGGACGGATCTCACCGCAGACCACCGAGAACAGCATCGGCGTCCTCCGGCTCTTCCTGCGCCACCTGGCCGAGTATGGCATCCCCGCCGACGCGGCGCACCTGCGCGTCGTGGCGACCAGCGCCGTGCGTGAGGCGCAGAACCGCGAGACCTTCATCGATCGGATCTTCGCGGCGACCGGTCTCGAGCTCGTCATGATCGAGGAGGCCGAGCTGAGCCGCTACATCTACCTCGGCGTGCAGTCGTTCCGCGCCGATCCGGCGCTGTCGCAGTCCCCGGATACCCTCGTGGTCGAGGTCGGCGGTGGTGCCACCGACGTCCTGGCCCTGCATCTGGGCAAGGTCGTCTTCACGCAGGAGCACAGCCTCGGGTCCCTGCGGCTGTGGCAGTTGCGCGATGCGGCCGGCCTGTCGACGCGGGGTCGTCGCGAGGTCATGGAAGCGCACATCCTGCGCTTCACCGAGCTGCTGGTGTCCAGCTATCCCGAGGCCGCTCGCCGCGGCGTGCAGGTCCTGGCCCTGGGCGGCGACGCGCGCTTCGCGGCCACGCGTCTGTGTCCGGGCTGGGAGGCGGGCCGGCTGGTGGCCCTTCCGGTCGCCGACGGGCTGGGAGGCGGGCCGGCTGGTGGCCCTTCCGGTCGCCGACCTGGCCCGGCTGGCCGAGGAGGTCCTGCAGGAGTCCACCGACGACCTGGTGCGGCGCTACGGCATGACCTACCCGGAGGCCGAGACCCTGGGCGCGGCCCTGCTGACCTACGTGCGTCTGGCCCAGGCCTTCGGCCGCGAGCAGCTCTGCGTGACCACGGTCAGCATGCGCGATGGCGTCCTGGTGGATATGTCCAGCGCGTCGGTCGGCGACGGTGTCTTCGCCGAACAGATCGTCAATGCCGCCCTGGTCCTGGCCGAGAAGTACGGCGTCGATATGCCGCACGTGCAGCACGTCACCGAGATCAGCCTGGCGCTCTTTGACGCCCTGCTGGCCGAGCACCGCCTGACGCCGCGGGACCGCCTTATCCTGAAGGTGGCCGGGCTGCTCCACGAGCTGGGCATGTTCGTGAATACGCGCAGCCACCACAAGCACAGCATGTACCTCATTCTGAACAGCGACATCTTCGGCCTGGGCACCTGGGACCGCGAGCTGGCGGCTCTGGTGGCGCGCTACCATCGCCGCTCGCACCCGCTGATCACGCACGAGGTCTACAACACCCTGAGCCGCGAGCGCCGCCTGACCGTCGGCAAGCTCTCGGCCATCCTGCGGGTGGCCGACGCCCTGGACCGCAGCCACTCGCATCAGGTGCGGATCAAGAGCGTCGAGATTCGCGACGGCGAGCTGCGGCTGATGGTCACCGGCCTGGCCGACCCGGCGCTGGAGCGCCTGGCCCTGCACCAGAAGGCCGGCCTGTTCACCGAAGTCTACGGCCTGAACGTGGTGCTCTGCCCGCTGCCGGGCTGAAGAGGAGTCTGGCGATGAGCGGTCCACAGCGCCTGATCAACCGCGAGCTGAGCTGGCTGGAGTTCAACCAGCGCGTCCTGGACGAGGCCCGCTGCGGGACGACGCCCCTGCTCGAGCGCCTGCGCTTCCTGGCCATCACGGCGTCCAATCTCGACGAGTTCTTCATGGTCCGCGTCGGGGGCCTCAAATCCGGCACCGAGGCCGCCGTCGTCCCGGAGGGGCCCCGGCGCAGCGTCGCCGAGCAGCTTGCCGACATCAGCCAGCGCGTCCGGGCCATGATCGCGGCGCAGTACGACTGCCTGAGCGGCGACCTCGAGCCGGCGCTGCGCCAGGAGGGCGTGGTGCGGCTGCAGCCGGAGGAGCTGAGTGTCAAGGACAGCCTCTACCTGCAGGACTACTGCCGACACTGGATCGAGCCGGTGGTCTCACCGGTGGCCGTCGGGCGGAGCCGCCGGCTGCCCCTGCAGCGGCCCCTGGGGCTGCACCTGATCGTCCGCCTGAAGCCGCGCCCGGGCTGCGGTCGGCGCCTGGCGGTGATACCGATCGAGCCCGGCGTCGACCGCCTTGTGCCCCTGCCGGGCTCGGAGGGCTGGCGCTATGTCCTGGCCGAGGATGTCGTGCGCGCCTGCGGGCAGCGGCTCTTTGCCGGCGAGGCGATTGCCGAGTGTGTGCCCTTCCGCATCACCCGCAATGCCGACATGGCGGTCGATGAGGATGGCGATGTCGACCTGGTCTCGGGCATGACCCGGGTGCTGAAGGAGCGGCGCACCGGCGAGTGCGTCCGTCTCGAGATCGCGGCCGGTGCCACGGCGACGGTGCGTGGCTGGCTGATGCGGCAGTTCGGGCTGTCGGCGCAGGATGTCTACGAGATCCCGGGGCCGCTGGACCTGACCTACCTCCACGCCCTTGCCGGCCTCGAGGGCTTCGACCGCCTCCGCCACCGCCCCTGGCCGCCCATCCTGCCGTCGGGCATCGACCTGAGCCGCAGCCTCTTCGAGCAGATCGCGCGGCGCGACCTGCTCCTGGTTCACCCCTACGAGAGCTACGACCCGGTGGTGCGGCTGATCGAGGAGGCCGCCGGTGATCCCCAGGTCCTCTCGATCAAGATGACCCTCTACCGCACCAGCCACGACAGCCGCATCATTCAGGCCCTGAGCCGCGCTGCCCAGGCCAATAAGTACGTCACAGCCGTGCTCGAACTGAAGGCGCGCTTCGACGAGGCCCGCAACATCCAGTGGGCTCGCCAGATGGCCGAGGACGGCGTCCAGGTCATCTACGGCGTGCGCGGCTTCAAGACCCACGCCAAGATCTGCCTGATCGTGCGCCGCGAACCGACCGGCCTGGTGCGCTACATGCACTTCGGCACGGGCAACTACAACGAATCCACGGCGAGGCTCTACACCGACCTCAGCCTGATGACCTGCGACCCGGTCCTCGGACCCGACGCGACCGCCTTCTTCAACGCCATCACCGGCTACTCGGTCGAGCAGAACCTCCAGGCCCTCGCCATGGCGCCGTCGGGGCTGCGCCGGCGGCTCCTGGAGCTGATCCGCGGCGAGACCGAGCGCTGCCGCCGCGGCCAGCGCGCCCGTATTGTCGCCAAGATGAACTCGCTGGTCGACCGCGCCCTGATCGACGCCCTCTACGAGGCCTCGCAGGCCGGCGTGCGCATCCTCCTGAACGTGCGCGGTATCTGCTGCCTGCGGCCGGGCGTCCCCGGCCTCAGCGAGACCATCCGCGTGGTCAGCGTCGTCGGGCGCTTCCTCGAGCACGGACGGGTCTTCCACTTCCTGCACGGCGGCGACGACCTCGTCTTCATCTCCAGCGCCGACTGGATGCCGCGCAACCTCGATCGGCGCGTCGAGCTGATGGTGCCCGTGCGCGATCCCGAGCACCGCCGCCGGCTGATCCGCCTCCTGGAGGTCTGCTGCAGCGACGAGGTCAAGGGCCGCGACATCCTCCCCGACGGCGGCTACCGCCCGCGCCGGCCGACCTCGCCGGAGGCCCTCTCCAGCCAGGAGAGCCTCTATCGCGAGGTCGTCGAGCGCGAACGTGACGAGATGCAGCGCCGCCGCACCACCTTCGATCCGATGGGGCCGGGCGTCGAGGCGCCGCCGAAGCCGGGCGCCTGACCGAGGCTGCCGACACCGGCCCTCGACCGCCTCGTGACGGCAGCGCCGAGCGGCGGGAGATCCACGGCCCTGCCGCCGGTCATGCCGGAGGCTCTGCGTCGGCCGTGCCGGCGCGGGCGCTCTGGCGGCGCCACCAGCGCGACAGCGCCGAGGACCCCGAGAAGCCCATGCGGGCGGCGATCTCCTTGTGCCGCAGGCCTTCGCCGCGCCAGCCCGCGATGGCCTCCAGGCGACAGCGGTCGGCGTACTGCCGGACGGTCATACCCGTCTCCTGGGTGAAGAGCCTCAGGAAGTGGTACTTGCTGTAGCCGGCGGCGCGGGCCAGGGCGTCCAGGGGCACGGCCTGGCCTTCGGCCTGGCGGATCAGCCGGCAGGCCGTCTGCACCGCCAGCCGGCGCGCTTCGGCCGGTCCGCGCCGTGGCGCCGATCCGGCCTGCAGATGCCGCGCCAGGTCGGCCAGCATGAGCCGCAGGGCCGCCAGCACGAGGGCGCGATGGACTGCCATGGGGAAGGCGGTGTCGGTCAGCGCCAGGCTCCAGAGGCGGTCCAGATCCGGCCCGCCCGGTGCCTCGCTCGGATCGGCGTGGAGCCGGGCCAGACCCAGAACACGGCCGCCCTGCACGGCAATCAGATTCCCGGCAGCATGGCCGGGGGCGAGCGACAGCCAGACGTGCAGCAGGCCGTCCGCCCACGGCGGGTAGCCCAGATCATGGCCCTCGCCGGCCTCGAGCAGGAAGGCCGTCCCCGGCGAACACTCCCAGAGGCCGCCACGCCAGCCGAAGGCCGCGTTGCCCTGCAAGGCCAGAAGCGCCTCGCGGTACGGCAGGCGGTGCGTGTGCGCTGCTGACCAGGCTCCATGGGCCGGCGCCTGCGCCGGCACGGGCTCATCGCCCAGGGCCGTCGCCACCAGCCGGCATGGCCCCTCGGCCGCCAGCCATGCGAGCAGACAGCGGGCTGCGTCACGGCGCTGCGAATCGAGGTCATTGAGCAACATCGGTCAACACTTCGCAATCCCGGTCCGTTGCCCGCAAGGGCCATTCGGGGCTACACTGGAAGCATCAACGCACCACGCGAGGACTGTGACAGCCTGGCGACGTGGATGCGTCTGCCGCAACGTAGGTCAGCATAGATTCGGAGTCAATACAGGCCGGCGCGAGGCCGGGGCTGTCTGAAAGTCCGGTTCTGGCACCCCTCCAGGGTGCATGGCGTGCAATCGGCGTTTCCGGGGGTCGGGCTGCGCGCGACCCCCGGCTACGATCTGGCACCCCTCCAGGGTGACCGAGTGAGCGCCGCCACGAGAGGCCGGGAGCGGTGTTCGGCGGGTCCGATGTCACGGAGGATTCTGACGATGGCGTCCACGATGTCCACACCGGTGTTGCTGGGCGGTCTGCCGAGCGTGACGCTGCCGCGTCCGGGCTGGCCGGTGGTCGACGCGGCCGATGTCGAGGCCGTGGCGGCCGTGGTGCGCAGCGGCGTCTGGAGCTGGGTTGGGCCCCAGGAGCGCGCCTTCTGCGAGGAATACGCGCGCTTCCTCGGGTGCCGGTACTGCCTGTGCCTGGCCAATGGCACTGTCACCCTGCAGTGCGCCCTTCAGGCGGTGGGCGTCGAGCCCGGTGACGAGGTGATCGTGCCCGGGCTGACCTGGGTGGCGACGGCGCAGGCGGCCTTGGACATCGGCGCCGAGGTGGTCTTCGCCGACGTCAACCCCCGCACCATGGGGCTCGACCCGGCCAGCCTCGAGGCCGCCATCACGCCCCGGACGCGCGCCGTCGTGCCGGTCCACCTCTATGGCTGCATGGCCGACATGGACGCCATCCTGGAGATCGCCCGACGCCATGGCCTGCGCGTCGTCGAGGACGTCGCCCACCAGCACGGCAGCCGCTGGCGCGGCCAGGCCGCCGGGACCCTCGGCGATGCCGGCAGCTTCAGCTTCCAGCAGAGCAAGGTCCTGACCAG
>JAGVUW010000767.1 GCA_019136035.1 Verrucomicrobiota bacterium
CGGCCATGTCATGGTCGAGATCCCGCGGCACTGGAGTCGCCGCAGCATCGAGGACGGCTTCGAGGTCCGGCGCATCTCGGCCGAGCCGCGTCCGGGGTTCAGCGTCGATCCGGCTTTCGTCGAGGACGGCCGCGAGCTGGAGAGGATCTACGTCGGCGCCTACGAGGGGGTCATCGGCGCCGATGGCGCCCTGAGTTCATGTTCCGGGGTCTACCCCACCGCCGATCGCACCCGCGATGCGTTTCGCGAGAGCGCCCGGGCCAACGGGGTCGACTTCGGCATCATGGATCTGCGCACCCTGCTCATGCTCCAGAATCTCTTCCTCATCGAGCACGCCGAGCGCGACTCGCAGAAGGCCCTCGGTATGGGCTGGGGCAAGATGCTCCAGCCGGCGCGGACGCACCGCTGCGTCCGGCCGGAGAAGGGCACGAACCGCGTCATCACCAGGCCGCTGCCGGGGCGGCCTCCGGCCGCCATCCGCACCGGCCTCTTCGAGGGCTGCGCGGTGCTGATCAGCAGCTACGCCGACCAGCGCACGGTCCTCGTCGGCAACCGCACCCTCGTGGCCATCCGCCACGACGACCCGGAGCCGGGCCTGACCAGCTTCGTTATCGACGGCGAGCCGATCGACACCACCGAGGACATGTGCCTCGGCGGCGCCGCCCAGAAGACCGGCTGGGCCGATCGCCTCCAGGGCCACTCGGGGGCGACCCCCGGACAAGGGGATGAGCCCTACCGCGACTACCGCTGCGCCGTGCGCTACCGCTGGATGGAGAACCTCTGGGGCAACCTCTGGTGCTTCATCGACGGCCTGAACTACGCCGATGGCAGGGCCTACGTCGGCATGGCCATGCGCGACTACGCCAGCGGCGTCACCACCGGCAGCTACCGGCTCACCAGCATCGAGCCGCTCCCGCAGGATGACAACGGCAACGTCGGCGGCGACCGCGAGATCCACTACATGAGGAACCTCGGCTTCGACCCCGACGCGCCGTGGCTGGCGCTGCCGCAGGACTTCACCTACCCCGGCGAGGCGGTCCGCGCCGGCGTCAGCGAGACGCTGCGCCATGGCAACTTCGGCGACTACTACTACTTCAGCCGCACCGCGACCTGCAGCGTCCATGGCGGCGGCTTCGACCACTACTGGCGCTGCGGCCTGTTCACCCTGCGCGCCTGGTGCAAGGAGTCGACGCGGTGGTACCTCTACGGCTCGCGGCTGATCTGCAAGGAACTTGACGGGGCGATGCCCGCGGCGGCGCCCTGAGCAGCGGCGGGGAGGCGCCGCTGAAGGTCAGACGGGGCAGACGGGTCAGACGGGTGGCCTCCGCCTCTGACGTCGGACTCCGTATCCCGGGTCTTGACGCACTGGACTCAATTCCCGTGGCGCCTGTCCGTGCCGGTCCGTGTTCGTCCGTGCCGGTCCGTGTCCCGAGCCCGAGGGCCGCGTCCACGCGGCCCCGTGCGCGGCCCCGTGCGGTCTACTGTCGCAGGGCGCCGTCGTGCTGTTCGCGCCGGAAGTCCTCGACGGTGCGCCGGATGCCGTCTTCAAGCGTGATGGCCGGCTGCCAGCCGGTGGCGAGGATACGGCGGGAGTCGAGGACCTTGCGCGGGGTGCCGTCGGGCTTGGTGGCGTCGAAGCGCACGGTGCCGCGGAAGCCGGTGGCGCGGGCGACGAGCAGGGCGAGGTCGCGGATGGTCACCTCGGCGCCGCTGCCGACGTTCAGCCAGTCGGCCTCGGGGGGGCTCGACAGGGTGTGCACGATGGCGCTGGCGAGGTCGTCGACGTGCAGGAATTCGCGCAGGACGGTGCCCGTGCCCCAGACCACCACCTCGTCGAGACCGGCCGCGGCGGCCTCGGAGAAGCGCCGGATGAGGGCGGGCAGCACGTGGGAGTTCTCGGGGTGGTAGTTGTCGCCGGGGCCGTAGAGGTTACAGGGCATCAACGACTGGTAGGCGACGCCGAACTGGCGGCGGTAGTACTGGCAGAGCTTCAGCCCGGCGATCTTGGCGATGGCGTAGGCCTCGTTGGTCTGCTCCAGCGGCGAACTCAGGAGGGCCTCCTCGGGAATCGGCTGGGGGGCCTGACGCGGGTAGATGCAGGAGCTGCCGAGGAAGAGCAGGCGCGGCACGCCGCAGCGGTGTGATTCGTGGACCATGTTCAGGGCGATGGCCAGGTTGTCGTAGGCGAAGTCGGCCGGGTAGGTGTTGTTGGCGTGAATGCCGCCGACCTTGGCCGCGGCCACCACCACCACCTGCGGCGCCGTCCGCCCGAGGAAGGCCCGCACGGCATGGGCGTCGCGCAGGTCGAGTTCGGCGTGCGATGCGGTCAGGATCTCGACCGCGGCGTCCTGGCGCAGGCGCCGCACCACGGCGGAGCCGACCATGCCGGTGTGGCCGGCGACATAGATGCGTTGGCGTTCCATCGGTCGGCTCCTTTGCCTGCCCTATCCACGCACCGCACGGCGGCCCGTGAACAGGGCACCCTTCGGGCTTCGACGCGAGGCACTTGCGGCCTCTTGCTCAGGGCTAACCTTGAGCAGGAGGCGCACCGCGACGCGCGTCGGAACTTGCGCCGCAGTACATTGCGGCGCAAGTGGATGGTGAGCGAAGCATCCGCGCTTCGCGAATCATCCAGGTTAGGCGCTGGCCTGCAGCGACGCGAGTTCCTGCCGCGCCAGCTTCAGGTCGGATTCCACCATCAGCCGCACCAGGCCCTTGAAGGTCACGCGCGGCTCCCAGCCCAGGACGCGGCGGGCCTTGCCGGCATCACCCATGAGCAGATCGACCTCGGCCGGGCGCTCGTAGCGGGGGTCGTGCCGGACGTACTGCTTCCAGTCCAGATCGAGCAGCCCGAAGGCCTCGGCGCAGAACTCCCGCACGGTGTGCCCTTCGCCGGTGGCGATGACGTAGTCGTCGGGCTGGTCCTGCTGCAGCATCCGCCACATGGCCTCGACGTAGTCGCCGGCGTAGCCCCAGTCGCGGACCGCGTCGAGGTTGCCCAGGTACAGGCAGTCCTGCAGGCCGAGCTTGATCCGGGTGGCCGAGCGCGTGATCTTGCGCGTGACGAAGGTCTCGCCGCGCCGCGGCGACTCGTGGTTGAACAGGATGCCGTTGCTGGCGTGGAGCCTGTAGGCCTCGCGGTAGTTCACTGTGAGCCAGTAGGCGTAGACCTTGCTGCAGGCATAGGGCGAGCGCGGCCAGAAGGGCGTCCGCTCCGTCTGCGGCGTCTCGGCGACGCGGCCGAACATCTCCGACGACGAGGCCTGGTAGAAACGCACCTTGTCGGTCAGGCCGGTCTCGCGGATGGCCTCCAGGATGCGCACCGCGCTCAGCCCGGTGACGTCGCCCGTGTACTCCGGAATGTCGAATGAGACGCGCACGTGGCTCTGCGCTCCGAGGTGGTAGACCTCGTCCGGGCGCAGTTCGAAGAGGAGCTTGACCATCTGGATCGAGTCGGCCAGGTCGCCGTAGTGCAGGAAGAGCTTCGAGCCCATCACATGCGGGTCCTGGTACAGGTGGTCGATGCGGCCGGTGTTGAAACTCGAGGCCCGGCGGATGATGCCGTGGACCTCGTAGCCCTTGCCGAGGAGAAACTCGGCGAGGTAACTGCCGTCCTGGCCGGTGATGCCGGTGATGATGGCGCGTTTCATGGGCGTGTCCTGCGCTCTCTGTGGACGTGTTCTCGTGGTCGATACCACCACTGTCGCCGTCGCGGCCTGCCGCGCCAAGTGCGTTTTTGCGATATTGTGTGTTATGGTTATGCGCAGGTGAAGACCATGCCCTCGTCGCGCTGTATCGCGGTGCTCTTCGATGCCCAGTTGGACCTCGCTACCGAGGTCCATCGTGGCGTCGTGGACTACCTCGATCAGCACACCGACTGGCAGGTCCTGCCATTGCCGGCGGCGCAGGAGGACCGGCTGCCGGAGCTCCTGCGCGGCGGCATGGTCGACGGCGTCATCGGGTCGTTCGTGAGCGACTCCTGGGCGGCGGCTCTGGGTCCGGTGCCGCGGGTGAACACCTCGAGCCTGTCGACGATACGCAGCATCGATTCGGTGGTGGTCGATGACCACGCCATCGGCCGCCTGGCGGCGGAGCACTTCCTGAGTAACGGGCTGCGTTCGCTTGGCTACGTGGGCCTGGGCGGCTGCGTCTACAGCGCCGCGCGTCTGGACGGCTTCCTGGCGGCTCTGGGCGGCTCGGCGGGCGTGGACGGCGCCGGGGTCGCGCGTCTGACCTGGCTGCCGCAGCGCCTTCACGAGCTGGACGACTGGCTGGCGGGCCTGGCGCGTCCGGCGGGTGTCTTCTGTGCCAGCGACCTGGTGGCGCGGGCGGTGGTGCAGTCCTGTCGTCGTCTGGGGCTGTCGGTGCCGTCGGCGGTGGCGGTGGTGGGGGTGGGCGACTCGTACCTCGACGCGGTCTTTGCCGGCATTCCCCTGAGCACCGTCCCTCTGCCGGGCCGGCGTCTGGGGGCGGCCGCGGCGGAACTCCTGGCGGCGCGTCTGGCCGGGTACCGTGGGCCGGTCCGCCGTGTCGTGGTGGCGCCGACGTGCCTGCTGTCGCGGTCCTCGTCGTCGGTGGTGCACGGCACCGACGAGGTCGTCTCGGGCTGCCTGGCCTACATCCAGGGCCACCTGCACGAGTGGCTGCGGGTCGACGCCCTGGCACGGCGCTTCAGTGTCTCGCGCCGCACCCTGGAGATGCGTTTCCAGGCGGCGCTGGGGCGCAGTCCGGCGGGTGAGATACGCCGTCGGCGCCTCGACCTGGCCCGGCAGTTGCTGCGCGACGGCTCGCTGCCGATCCGCGAGGTCGGGCGACGCTGCGGCTACCTCGAGCCGCAGCAGTTCAGCGCTTTCTTCCGCACCCAGATGGGCCTCGCGCCACGCCAGTACCGCCAGCAGGCCGCGCCGGAACCGTGAGGCGATTCTGAACTCCATGCCTGCAGAGCCCGTCCGTGGCCGTCCGTGCGGGTCCAAGCCCGTCCGTGTTCCGAGTGTGCAGTGGGCCGCGTGGTCGCGTCCACGGGGCATGGCCTGGTGACGCCTTGGCTGCTTCGCTGGTGCCGGCGGCGCCCTGGGCGCCGGCGACTGGGCTGCTCTCGGCAGTATCGTGGATCGATCGGGGTGCGGTGCTGTCGTCGCCGTTGCGGCTCGTGGACGCGTTCGCGTCTGTGGACACTCGCGCTCCAGCCGGCGTGGCACCGGCGTCTGGAGGAGGCGGCCTGGGGGGCCTCAGGCCGCAGCGGGTGTTGCCGTCGCGAGGGCGCCGCCGTGGTCGCGCCGGAGTGACCGACGCCGGCAGAGGAGCGCCGCGCCGCCGAGGGCCAGGAAGAGCCCGGCGCCGGGCTCGGGGATGAGCACGACGTCGCCGGTCACCGTCACGCCACGGCCAGTGTCGTAGTTGACCAAGGCCCACTCGTTGATGGTCGGCAAGAAGATGAAGCCGGAGCTGTCGTACCCGTAGATGCGGAAGGTCACCGCCGAGGTGAGGGGACCCAGCCCGGAGAGGTCGATGGTGTGGGTGCCCACGGATCCCGGTGCCGTGGTCGCCCCCGAGGCCAGGTTGGCCGTGTAGCCGTCGCGGCTGCTGCGGACTGCCCAGAGTTGGGCGTCCTCGTCGGCGTAGTATTGGTTCCTCACCTGCTGTTCTCCGAAGATCATGTCATCCAGAGTGAGGCTGTAGCCCGTGGCGGGGGTCAGGGTGAACTGGAAGCAGTCATTGGCACCAGGGGTTCCGCTGCTGGTCCAGCCGTAGGCCGCCATGGAGTTGGTGCGTGCGAAGGCCGTGACGCCGGTGCCGCGGGTGATGGCACCCGCCGTCAGGTTGGCCGCCGTGTCCTTGACCGTCAGGGTTCCGGTGCCGTTGTTGCCGTAGATGTCGTAGACGGCGATCTCCACCGCTGACGCCAGCATGACGCCGGCGAGGAGGATGCCTGCCACGGCACGACAGATTGGATCTCGGCACGCCATCGCGACCCCGTTTCCGCGCCACCCGGTCAACTACCGACGCCGGCAGAGGAGCGCCGCGCCGCCGAGGGCCAGGAAGAGCCCGGCGCCGGGCTCGGGGATGAGCACG
>JAGVUW010000088.1 GCA_019136035.1 Verrucomicrobiota bacterium
CCGCGGCCGGGCCTGGTCCTGGCGGAGGACCTTTCGTCACCGGCTGTGTCCGGCCCCGGCTGAACGATTGCGGCGTGGCGCTGACGGCGCCGTTGCGGCTCGTGGACGCACGCGCGTCTGTGGACACTCACGCTCCAGCAGGCATGGCGGGCGATCTCTCGTGGTGTTCTATCCGGGGCCTGCGGGCGCCGGGGGGCCGGGCTGCAGGGGGGAAACCCACCGACGGGAGACCGACGGCCATGCCGCGGGTCTCCCGCGGGTGTATGCGCCGACGGGCCGTCTCGGGACGGTTCAGGCCGCGGCCGGCGGGCTCGGGGGCTCGGACTCCGGGGCGTCGAGGCTGCAGATGCGGCAATGCGCGCAGTTCAGATCGGTCGGGGCCGTATAGGCACGACCCTCGCGGGCGGCGCGGCGCATCTTGATGCGGTTCATGCCGGCCAGGAAGAGGCCGAGGACCACGAAGGCGCCGGGGGCGAACTTCATCAGGAGGAAGTTCGGCCAGTGCGGGACGACCTGGTACTCGAACAGGGTGCCCTGGCCCAGGAACTCGCGGACGCCGCCCAGGGCCATCAGGGCGCAGGCGAAGCCGACGCCCATGCCGAGTCCGTCCATCGCCGACGCGACGATGCCGTTCTTCGAGGCGAAGGCCTCGGCCCGGCCCAGCACGATGCAGTTGACCACGATCAGGGGGATGAAGATGCCCAGGGCGTTGTTCAGCTCGGCCGGGGCGTACGCCTTCATCAGCATGTCGACCAGGGTCACGAAGGTCGCGATGATGACGATGTAGCAGGGAATACGCACCTTCTTCGGGATGAGGTTGCGGACCAGCGAGATGACGGCATTGCTGCCGACCAGCACGAAGGTGGTCGCCAGGCCCATGCCGAGGCCGTTCTTGACGCTGCTCGAGACGGCCAGGGTCGGGCACATGCCCAGGACCAGCACCAGTACGGGATTCTCGGCCCAGATGCCCTTGCTGAACTCTTTCCAGAGGCTCATGATCGAATCGATCCTCCCATCGCCGGTCGCGGTGCGGCCGGGGGTGGCTTTTCAGGGCTGCGTCAGGGCCTGGCGGTGCTGGTTGAAGGCGCTGCAGATCTGCTGGACCGCGTCGGCGACGGCGCGGCTGCTGACGGTGGCGCCGCTGATCGCCAGGACGGTGCTGTCGGTGACCTCCGCGGCGCTCTTGACGACGCGGAAGTCCGACCCGCCCAAGGCGGCGACGGCGCGGCCGGTGAACTGGTCCAGATAGACCGACGGCGCCAGGCCTGTGGGCCGGTCCTTGGAAAACGCCTCCCAGAGGTAGCGGGTGCGCCGGCGGTCGGTGACACGGGTGCCGAGGCCGGGGGTCTCCGAGTGGCTGGTGACGAGGACCTGCATGAGAGTGCCGTCGGGCTGCACGCCGGCCAGGACCGTCACGGCGCCGCCGTAGCCGAGGCTGGAGGTCGCCTCGGCGGCGAGGGCGATGAGGCGGCCGCCAGCCTCAGCGTCGCGGGCGGGATAGAAGGTCACCGCGCTGTCGGCGCTGCTCCCCGGCGTGCGCGTGGTGAGCTTCACGGCATCGCGCAGGGGGTCATTGGCGAACCCGGGCAGGACGACGCGCAGGTTGCGCTGGCGCTCGCGCGACTCGGCCTGCTGACGCGGCACCTCGGTCAGGAGGTTGCCGACCGCGAGGACCACGGAGGCGATCAGGCAGGTCGTGCCGAGCACGACCATCAGGCGGGAAGTCTGTTTCATGACGCGGCTCCCTTGGCCGGGACGCTGCCGAAGGGCTTGCCGGCCGTCCAACGGTCGATCAGGGGGGTGAGGGCATTCATGATGAGGATCGAGAAACTGACGCCCTCGGGGTAGCTCCCCCAGAGTCGGATGACGCAGGTGATCAGGCCACAGCCGACACCGAAGATGAAGCCGCCGAGGCGTCCTATGGGCGAGGTGACCATATCGGTGGCCATGAAGAAGGCGCCGAGGAAGAGCCCGCCGGTGAGGAGGTGGAAGGCGGCCGGCGCATAGCGGTCCGGCGCGGCGGCGTGGGCGATGGCGGTGATCAGCGCGACGGTGCCGATGAAGCCGAGGGGCACCTGCCAGCGGATCAGGCGGCGGGCGATGAGGAAGATCCCGCCGATGAGCAGGGCCAGAGTGCTGGTCTCGCCGAGGCAGCCGCCAATGTTGCCGAGGAAGCACTCGCGCAGCCCGATCGGGTTGTCGGCCACGGTCATGACCTGCTCGGGTATCCAGCCGCCGGCCATGGCGAGCTGACCGAGGGGCGTGGCCGCAGTCATGCCGTCGACCGGCACGGCCCAGCCGCCCGGACCGCAGGGCTTGACCCAGGTGGTCAGGGCACTCGGGAAGGCCAGGAGCAGGGCGACGCGGCCGACTAGGGCGGGGTTGAACGGGTTATAGCCGAGGCCGCCGTAGATCATCTTGCCCAGGCCGATGGCGATGACGCTGCCGATGGCGCCGATCCAGAGCGGCGTGCCGGCGCTGAGATTCATGCCGAGGAGCAGCCCCGTCAGCACGGCGCTGCCGTCGCTCAGGCGCACCGGGCGGCGCAGCAGGCGCGCCAGGATGGCCTCGGTGAGTACGGCGCTCGCCGTGCAGACCGCCAGGACCAGGAGGGCGCGCGGGCCGAAGACCCAGACGCCGGCCAGGCAGGCCGGGAGGAGCGCCGCGACCACCGTCAGCATGATGGCGCGGACGTCCTCGCCGCTGTGTGCGTGCGGCGAACTGCTCACCACCAGGCGTCGCGGGTCTGGCAGTCTGATAGCCGTATCCGACATCGTCAACTCCACGTCTCGCGGACTCAGTGCTTGGCTTGGGCCTCACGGGCGCGCCGCCGGGCGAGGACCTCCTGCTTGGCGCGCCGCATGTGCTGCACCAAGGGCCGGTGGGCCGGGCAGGCATAGGCGCAGCAGCCGCACTCGATGCAGTCCAGCACGCGGGTGCGCTCGGCCAGGTCGTAGCGTTCGTTCTCGATCTGCACGCCGAGGGCCTCGGCCATGATGTGCATCGGGCAGGCGTCGACGCAGCGCCCGCAACGGATGCAGGCGTGGCTCTGGTACTGGCTGACCTCGGCGGGCGCCATCAGCAGGATGCCGCTGGTGTTCTTCATCACCGGGGTGTCGAGGTCGTAGACGGAGAAGCCCATCATCGGCCCGCCGGAGATGACCTTGGCGGTCTCGCCGGTGATGCCCCCGGCCAGCTCGATGGCCTTGGCGTAGGAGGTCCCGACGCGCAGGCGCCAGTTGCCGGGATTGGCCACGGGCGTGCCGGTGATGGTGGTGACGCGCTCGTACAGGGGCGTGCCCTCACGGACGGCCGCCGCGACGGCCGCCGAGGTGCCGACGTTCTGCACCACGACGCCGACATCCATAGGCAGGCCGCCGGTCGGGACCTTGCGGCCGGTGAGGGCGTAGATGAGCTGCTTCTCGGCGCCCTGCGGATAGCGCACGCGCAGGCCCTGCACACGGATGCCGAGCGGCGCCGCGGCGGCGTCGAGCAGGGCGATGGCGTCGGGCTTGTTCTGCTCGATGCCGACGAGGATGGTCTTGACGCCGAGGATGCGCGCCATGATCAGGGCGCCGGTCAGGATCGGCTCCGGCGCCTCGAGCATGAGGCGGTGGTCGGCGGTCAGGCAGGGCTCGCACTCGACGCCGTTGAGGATGAGGGTGTCGATGCGCTTGGAGGGCGGCGGGGTGAGCTTCACGGCGGCCGGGAAGGCGGCGCCGCCCATGCCGACGATGCCGGCCTGGGCAATGCGCTGGCGCAGGACGTCCGGCGCGGCGTCCTGCCAGGCGGCGATCGGCGCCAGCGGCTCGGCGGGGGCGTCCTGGCCATCCGCCTCGAGGAGCACCGAGGGGCCGAGGCGCCCCATCGGGCTGGCGATGTCGACGATGTCCTTCACCACACCGCTGGTCGGGGCATGCACCGGCGCCGAGACGACGCCGTTGGCCTCGGCCAGGACCTGGCCGCGCAATACCCGGTCGCCCTTGGCTACCACCGGCTTCGGCGGGGCGCCGATGTGCTGATGAAACGGGACCGTGTAGAGCGGCAGCAACGGCGCCGCGGCAATCGTCGCCGCGGCCGTCGGGGCCTTGCCCTCGTGCGGGTGGACACCGCCACTGAAGTAGACGGGTTTAGGCATGGGCCACCTCGGCTTTTGCGTCGGTACGGGCACCGCCGCCGGCCGCCACCAGGCAGCCCGTCGGGCACTCCGCCGCCACGCTGTCGGGCGGCGGGTCGTTGTAGTTCACCACGGCCAGGAAGCCCTTCATGCTCATGTGCTCCTCGCCGGCGGCCTTGACGCACTTGCGGCAGGCGATGCAGGCACGCTGGCAGACGGCACGCTTCGCCGGGCCCTTGGCCGGCGAGCTGCAGAGGACGTGGATCGTCGCTCGGCGCGGCACCAGGCGGATGAGCTGCCGCGGGCAGGCGGCCACGCACTTGCCGCAGCCGGTGCAGCGCTCGGGGTGGACCAGGGCGATGCCGGTGGGGGTGATCTCGATGGCCTGGAATGGGCAGGTCCGCGCGCAGGTGGCCAGGCCGAGACAGCCGTGACGGCAGCCCTTGGCGCCGCCCGCGACCATCATGGCGTCCTTGCAGTCGGCGACGCCGTTGTAGAGCGCGGCGTCCCGGGCGTGGTCGCGGTCGCCGCCACACATCACCACGGCGACCTTCGGCTCGCGCTCCGAGGCCGTCAGCCCAAGCAGGGCGCAGATACGCGCCACCGCGGCGGCGTTGCTCGACGGACAGAGGCCCGGGTCCGTGGCCTTGCCCGAGACCAGGGCCGCGGCAAAGGCGGCACAGCCGGCAAAGCCGCAGGCGCCGCAGTTGGCGCCCGGCAGGAGGCCTTCGACCTCCTCCAGACGCGGGTCGGGCTCGGCCCCGAAGACCTTGACGACAACGCCGATGACCAGACCGGACAGCACGCCGGCGACCAGCAGCCAGACCACCGCCCAGATTGCCTGTACGACCTGAGGACTCATGTCGGTATCCTGCTTGCAGTCGGAGGCGCCATCGCCTCCGGCCTGGACCTTCAGCTACCCAGACCCGCGAAGCCCATGAACGCCATCGCCAACAGCCCCGCGGTCACCAGGGCAATGGCCGTGCCGCGCATGCAGACCGGCACCTGCGCCAGCTCGAGCTTCTCACGGATGCTGGCAAACAACACCAGCG
Source organism: Verrucomicrobiota bacterium (assembly GCA_019136035.1). Lineage (GTDB taxonomy): Bacteria > Verrucomicrobiota > Lentisphaeria > Oligosphaerales > JAFGRS01 > JAGVUW01. The sequence goes on from JAGVUW010000088.1 coordinate 5,170, forward strand.
CCAGGCTGAAACCGACCGCCGAGGCGCAACCGAAGACCGTCGTCTTGAGGATGCCGTAGTCATTGTTCACCGAGAGAACGGCCACACCCAGAACGGCGCAGTTCGTCGTGATCAGGGGCAGGTAGATACCCAGAGCGCGGTAGAGGCCCGGACTGAAGCGCTGCATCAGAATCTCGAGAACCTGCACCAGCGCCGCAATCACCAGAATGAAGACGAGCGTCGACATGAACTCGATGCGGAAGGGCACCAGGAGCAGGCGGTACACCGCCGCGGTGCAGAAACTCGCCAGGGTGATCACGAAGACCACCGCACTGCCCATGCCGAGGGCGGTGTCGATACGCTTGGAGACACCCAGAAGCGGACAGATGCCCAGGATGCGGTTCAGGACAAAGTTGTTGACCAGAATCGCCCCGATGACCAGCGCGACATACTCTCTCATCGCCTGCAGTGCTCCTGTTCGGCGACACGGACTGCTTCACGTCCGGACACAACACATCACCCGTTCGCAGACGCGTCGACGTGATCGGCCGGTGGGGAGCCCGCTCGGTCGGCTATCCGGCAACCCCGCCGGAGCGCGACGCGGGCAGAGCAAGACTACAAGGCGGTACTCTAGCACGGCGCACGGCCGTGACAAGTCCAGGGCCAAGCGTCACGCTTGGCCGCCGGGGGCGAGCAGGCAGTGGACAGGGTGGACAGGGAGATGGGAACGCCGAACGGCGAACGCCCCACGCCGACGTGAGCGCGCGTCGACAGGTCTCGATAGGTCTCGACGGCAATGGCCCGCCTAAAGCCTAACCCTCCCCGCCCCTCGCCGACGCAGGCGAGGGCCACAGGGAGGGCGCGACCGGCCCGGCTGGGGGGCGTGGGTAGGCGCCACGAGCCGAGTGGCGCTTCTCCGGGGT
>JAGVUW010000466.1 GCA_019136035.1 Verrucomicrobiota bacterium
CCGGAACCGCCGAGGCCACCGCCGCGGCGGCGCAGGCGCAGGCCGCCCGCAACGACGCCACATCGTCGCCATAGCCGGGGGCGGAGCGAAGGACCAGGCCCGCCAGCGCGGCACGCAGGAGCAGGAGCTGCACCGCCGCGGCGGCGACGCCGGCGGCCAGGCAGAACAGCCCGCCAACGGCGGCGGAACGCGCCAGGAAGCGCCCCCAGCGGTACGATGGCGGCGGCTGGACGGAAGACTCTGTGACGGGCTCTGCCATGGCGTGTGCACCCCCATGCCGTCGCGGTTCACCTGGTCCTCAGCATAGCCCCGCCGGCGCCCCGCTGCCACGTCGTGGCGGCGGGGCGCAACCTTTCCCCCGGCGCCGTGTCTGAGGGTCATTCGCGCCTGGCGCCCGTGGCGTCAAGCCGACCCCAAGGAGCTTCCCATGCACATGGCATCGATGTGGCGTCCGGCCGTGGCCGGTCTGGGTGTGGTGATGGCCTGTGGCCTCGCGGCGCGGGCTGAGGACTGGCCGCAGTTCCTCGGTCCGCAGCGCAACGCGGTCGCCCCGGCGGCCGGCCTGGCGCGGAGCTGGCCCGCCGCCGGCCCGCAGTGCCTGTGGTCGGCGCCCCTCGGTGCGGGTTTCGGTGGCCCTGCCGTGGCCGACGGCAAGGTCTACATTCTCGATCGCGAGGGCGAGGCGAAGGACATCGTGCGCTGCTTCAGCCTGGCCGACGGCAAGGAGATCTGGTCCTGGTCGTACGAGGCGGCCGGCAAATTCAGCTACCCGGGCAGCCGCTCGACGCCGACCCTCGACGACGGGGCGCTCTACGTCGTCGGGCCGCTCGGCCATGTGCACCGCATCGACGCCGCGACACGACAGCCGACCTGGAGCAAGAACCTCATCGATGACTTCGGCGGCAAGCGCCCGAACTGGGCCATCTCGCAGTCGCCCCTCGTCGTCGGCGACCGCGTCATCCTGGCACCGCAGTCGCCGACGGCCGGCGTGGTCGCCTTCAAGAAGGTCTCCGGTGAGAAAGTCTGGTCGTCGCCGCCCCTCGGTGCCATGAGCTACTGCTCGCCGGTGCTGGCCAGGATCGGGGATGTCGATCAGGCGGTGCAGATCTCGGACAAGGGCACCATCTCCGGCATCGCCCTCGACGACGGCAGGCTCCTCTGGCAGTTCAAAGGCTGGAACTGCGGCATCCCCATCGCCTCGCCCGTGATCATCGGCGACGGGCGGCTCTTCATCAGCGGCGAGTACGGGGCCGGATCGGTCATGATCAAGATCAGCGCCGACAACGGGGCCTTCACCGCCACGGAGCTCTTCCGGACCCAGGAGTGCATGTCGCAGATCCACCAGCCCCTGCTCTACAAAGACCACATCTACGCCAACAGTAACGGCAACAAGGCCCGCGATGGCTTCGTCTGCCTCGACCTGAAGGGCGCCCTGAAGTGGAAGACGGGCGAGGCGCCGAACTACGAACGCGGCAGCGTCCTCCTGGCCGACGGCCTGATCTTCGCCGTCAACGGCCGCGATGGCACCCTGGCCGTCATCGAGCCGGTGCCGACCGAGTTCCGCCTCCTGGCCAGTGCCAAGGTCCTCAAGGGCGGCCAGGCCTGGGCCCCCATGGCCGTCGTCGACGGCCGGCTCCTGGTGCGCGACCAGCAGGCCCTGCGCTGCTTCGACGTCGCCGCCAAGGCCCCCTGAGGGATCGGCCGCCACCGGCCGTGGACCGCCAGTGCCGGCTCCCGAGGGGCGGGGGCGGGTGACCTCGGCCGATCGGCCGATCGGCCGATCCGTCGGATCCGTCGGATCGGTCGGATCCCTCCGCCCTCCCTGGCGCCGAGTCCTCGCCGGCGCCGCGGACCCGCTCTCCCGGGGGGCGGGTCGCGAACCTGCCAGGCGAACAGAGTCTTGGCGGCTGACCGTACGGAGGCCTTCCGCGGGCCGCGTGTCCGGCACCGCGATGGCAGTCTCCTCGACGCGCGCGCCTTTGGATTCGGGGTTCGCTCCGGAACCCCGCCCGCCGCGGCAGCGCTCTCTGGCATTCCGACGCGGCAGGGGCTACACTGGCGTGGGACCGGCGTGCGCCGTTGAAGGCCGCCCCGGCAGGTGGAAACCGCTGACTGAGGAAGGCTTCACGTGAGCATGCACCATCGACTCGCCCGATCCATCATGGCGGCCATGGCCCTGGTCCTGCTGGGTTCGGCCCCGCTGCAGGCGCGGCCGCACGTGGCACGTCGCCTAGGCCACCCCAGCACGCGCTTCGCCGATCCGCTGCAGACCCCGGAAGACCTCCGAGAGCGCCTGACCTCGCCGGCGCTGCGCGGCGACATCGCCACCATCGTCCAGCTCTGCGACGGCTGGCAGGGCAGCCTGGACGACTTCCGCGAGGCCGCCGCCACGGCCCCGATCGCGCCCCTGCAGATACCGATCGGAGCGCACCTCCCAGCGATGTCATCCCGACGCGATGGCCGCCCCATCCTCGTGCGCGATATCATCTGGGGCGGCACCGAGCCCATCGACGCCTACGAGTTCTTCTTCTACTCACAGGGCCGGCGCTACCGCTGCGTCACCCCCAAGGCCTGCTGCAACTTCTGGGTCGAGAACATCGGCCCGGACCTCCGCAAGCCGCGCCTGGCCCTGCGCTGTGAGTCACCCGACCAGGTCCCGCTCGGCCGGCCGCTGCCCTTCTGTCTGACCCTCGAGAATGTCGGCGAGGCGGCCGACCGCGACATCACCATGTCCCTGCCGTTGCCCGACGGCGTCGAGATCACCGGGGCTCAGCCGGGCCTCGACCCGACGGCGCGGCGGCTGGTCTGGCGCGTAGCGCGGCTGGCGCCGGGCTCATCGCGGCGCGTCTGCCTCGAGCTCGTCTCCCCTGAGCCGGCGCTGCCGGACTTCCTCGCGACGGCCGTCGGCGCCGATTCCGCCGAGGTCGTGAGCCGCTGCAGCACGCGCGTGGTCGGCATACCGGCCGTGCTCTTCGAACTCATCGACGTCGCCGATCCCATCGAGGTCGGCGCCCAGAACACCTACGACCTGAGCATCGTCAACCAGGGCTCGCATCCCCTCACCGACGTGAGCATCGTCTGCACGCTCGAGGATAGCCAGGAGTTCGTCACCGCCAGCGGCGCCACGCCGGTCACCGCCTCAGGACGGACGCTGACCTTCCAGCCTCTGCCCGTGCTGGCCCCCAAGGCAAGCGCCGGCTGGCAGGTCGTGATCAAGGCCCTGAAGGCCGACGACGTGCGCTTCTCGGCCAGCCTGACCACCGCGGAGGTCCAGCGGCCGATCGAGGAGACCGAGGCGACGCGGCAGTACTGATGATCTACCTCGACCATGCGGCGGCCAGCCCGATCCTGCCGGAAATCGCGGTGGAACACGCCGCGCGCTGCGCCTGCTATGCTGTCAACCCGCACGCCTCCGGACGCTTCAGCGAGCCGGCCAAACGCGCCATACTCCTGGCCGAGCGTGACCTCCTCGAGGGCCTCGGCATCCCCCTGGAGCAGGCCCGCGTCATCTGGACCGCCAGCGGCACGGAGGCCAACAACCTGGCGACGCTCGGCGTCCTGCGGCGCCGCGCCGGCGCCCTGGCGCTGGTCGATGCCGGCGCCCATCCGTCGTTGTCCGAGCCCTGCCGATACCACGCCCGGCGCGAGGGCGGCGCCGTCGCCGATCTGCCCCTGGGTCCAGACGGCGCGCTGGCACTGCCGCGCGTGCCGCGCCAGGCCGTGGCGACGGCCGCCCTGGTGGCGGTCACCCATGTCAACAACGAGACCGGCGCCATCGCCAACCTGGTCGGCCTGCGCGACGGCCTACGCGCCCAGGCCGCATCGGCGACGCTCCTGGTCGACGCCGCGCAGTCATTCGGCAAAGTGGCCATCCCCTGGGCGGCCGCCGGGATCGACCTGCTGACTCTCTCGGCCCGCAAGATCGGCGGACCCGCCGCCGTCGCGGCCCTGGTCGTGCGCCGGGGCATCGTGCTCGAGCCCGTCCTCCACGGCGGCGGCCAGCAGCATGGCCTGCGCCCCGGCACCGTCGACGTGGTCGGCATCATCGAAGCCGCCCAGGCGGCGCGCGTTGCCCTCGCCGAACAGGCCGCCGAGGCCCGCCGCGTCGGCGCCCTGAACCAGGCCCTGCGCCACGGCCTGGCCCGGTGGGCGCCGCCGCAGCCGGTGCTCCTCTCGCCCCCACAGGCGTCGCCGTGGATCCTCGCCTTCGCCATACCCGGACACGAGGGAGCCGTCGTCATGCGACTCCTGGCCGAACGCGAGATCGTCATCGGCACCGGCAGCGCCTGCAGTGCCGAGAGCGGCAGGACCAGCCACGTCCTCCAGGCCATGGGCGTCCCCACCGCACTGGCGCGGTCCGCCCTGCGGGTCAGCTTCGGCCGCGATTCGACCATGGCCGACGTCGAGGCCCTCCTGCAGGCCCTGCGCCGCGTCGTCGAGGCCTACTGACGGCCGGAGCTCACCCCCAGTCGCGTGCCGACAGGGGGTGATTTCCGGATCACAGCCAGGGCGTCGCCGACGGGTCCGGCGTGCAGTAGGCCGAGAGGACCTTGTTGATGCCGCGGGCGATGCTCCGGCAGTCCTGGGCCGTATACCACTGGTTCAGCCGGATCGAGACGACGCGCTGGAAGAGGTCATTCGCCACAGGGCAGTCATCGTCGCGGTACTCGACGGCACCGCCGCGCTCGCTGTAGAGCGGGCAGGTGAACGGACAGCCCTCGGGGCTCGAGCTGGGCTTCAGCGTGACCGGGAACATGTACCGGCTCAGGTGCCAGTCCGGCGTCGTGCTGTGGCCGCGGGTGCCGGCCGGGATGTTCTCGGCGCGCAGGGCTTCGGCAATGCGAACCGCCAGATCGATGCTCTCGGGGAAGAAACGCAGGGTGTACCCCACCTCGCCCTCGGCGTCGACCAGGGTCTGCGGCACGATCTCCCGGTAGGTCTTGAGCTGGCCCAGGATGCGCAGCTTGGCCTGCCGGAAACGCTTGACGATGCCGGCCATGCGCTGGATCTGCACGACATCGACCGCGGCCTCCAGCTCGGACATGCGGTAGTTGGTGCCGCAGAAAAGCTCGCCGTCGTAACGCGGCGGCGCAAACCGCACCGGCCGCCACAGGCCGCCGCACTCCGCCAACTGGTTGACGCGCTCCCACAGACGCTTGCTCTTGGTCAGGACCATGCCGCCCTCACCCCCGCCGACAATCTTGTAGGCCGAGATGCTGAAGCAGCCCAGGTCGCCATAGGTGCCCACGTAGCGGCCGCGGACCTTCCCGCCGCAGGCCTGAGCGCAGTCCTCGACCACCTTGAGCTTGTGCCGCCGGGCGACCTTCATGATGGCCGGCATGTCGCAGACCCCGCCCATGCAGTGCGTCGGCGCAATGGCGACCGTCCGCGGCGTGATCAGCGCCTCGATCCGGGTCGGGTCCATCATCATCGAATGATCGACATCGCAGAAGACCGGAATGCCCTTCGCCTGCACCACCGCCGCCGCGGTCGCGAAGAAGCCGATGGCCGGACAGATCACCTCGGTGCCCGGGCCGACGCCCGCCGCGACGAACGCCGCGTGCAGGGCGCCGGTGCCGCTGCTGGTGGCCACCGCGTAGGGCACATCGAAGATCCGCCGCGCCAGACGCTCGAAGGCCTGGACCTTCGTCTCCTTGAGACTGGAGTAGTAGTTCGCCAGGAACGGGCCGTCGCCCATGGCCTCCGCCTCGGCGACCGCACGGAACTGCGCCAGCGCTGCCGCCGAGAAGCCGAAGCGCTCGGCCACCGAGATGAACTCGTCGACGCCGATCTTCGGCTGACCCTTGCCGGCAATCCGCGTGACCGCCTTCATGCCGCCGTTCAGGGCGAGCTGCTGCTCGAGTCGCTGCTTGGACATGGCTATCCTCCCGGACTTCCACTGCCTCGTCATACGCCCGACTGGGCCCGTCAACCGCACAGACTGTACACGCCGCCACAGCGTTTCCCAAACGCGCCCAGGGCGCCGGCCATCGGCATGGCCTCCGAGCCTCCCGTCGGCTATGGTACCGGGCCGGAGCCGCGCAACGACAACGCCCTGCCAGAAAGG
>JAGVUW010000048.1 GCA_019136035.1 Verrucomicrobiota bacterium
GGCATCTGTGGTGTGGGGGCCTTCGCGGAGTGCTTCATTCCGCTGTTCAAGCACCATCCCGACGTGGCGAACGTCGTACTGTGCGATCTTGACGCTGAGAAACTCGCGGCGAAGTGCGCCAAGTTCGGCATTGCGGACCGCTGTCGGTCTCTGGACGCTCTGTGCGCGATGGACGTGGACGCCATCGCGATCATCACTCAGCATCATCTCCACGGGCCCCAGGCGGTCCAGGCGCTCCGGTCGGGCAAGCACGTCTACTCGGCGGTCCCGTCGGCCATATCCCTTCACGAGATCCGAGATCTCGTTCGAACGGTGGATGAGACGGGCAGGATCTACATGATCGGCGAGACGAGCTACTACTACCCGTGTGCGATCTACTGCCGGGAGCGCTTTCAGCGAGGGGACTTCGGCCACATCGTGTACGGTGAAGGCGAGTACTACCACGACTACAGCCATGGCATGATTGACGTGCTGAAGTGGCGCCATGGCCACGACTGGGAACGCTATGCAAACTGGCCGCCCTTCTTTTACCCGACCCATTCCACCAGCATGATCGTGTCCGTGACCGGTGCCTATGCGACACAGGTTTCGGGCATGGGCTTTGTGGATCGCGATGCGGACGGCCTTTTCCACCGCAGTGACAGCGTCTGGGACAACCATTTCAGCAATGAGACCATGCTCTGCCGCATGTCCGATGGCAGCATGGCGCGTATCAGTGAGTTCCGCCGGATCGGCCACCCGGGGACGGTCGGCATGAGCCTCTACGGAACCGAGGCGAGCTATGAGGAACAGGTCAACGGTCAGGTGTGGGTCGTCAAGCATCGCGCCGGTTGTGTCGACCTTTCGGAGCAGCTCCGATGTGGGACCGTCGCGGCGCGGCATCGCGCCGGGGACATGTCGAAGGTGACCTCCGCCGACGGCACCCACCACGGCGTCTCGGCGGTCCATCCCGTGGAACGCCTGCCCAGGGAGTACCAGGGCCTGCCGAATGGTCATAACGGCTCGCATCAGTTCCTCGTGCATGACTTCGTCTCGGCCTGCGTGACCGGCAGGACGCCACCCAACCACGTCTGGGCCGCGGCCCGCTATCTCGTGCCTGGGCTCATTGCCCACGAGTCGGCGCGGCGCGGTGGCGTCCTGATGGACGTCCCGGACTTCGGCGGGCCGCCAGAATCGTGAACGGCATCGCGCGGCCGGCGAGTAAGGCCCCGCCGTGACGCCGGCTGGCGGCGGTCTCCTGCGCATACGTTCCCAGGCAGACTGCGGAGGAGCTTGCGATGCTGACGACGCTGACCACCACTCGCCGGACACCTAGGCTGCTGGCACGCATGGCCATGGCCTGTCTTGGCGCTGCCATCCTGGGCCTGGCCGGCACGGCCGCGGCGGCACCGCTCTTGCCGCCGTCGGTCATCGAGGAGGCCCCCAGGAACTTCGTTGCCAACAGCGGTTTCGAGATCCGCGATGGGGCCTCCATACCCGGCTGGAGGAAGGACCGTCGCACGGGCTGGCGGACGCAGGGGAAGGAGACGCACTCCGGTGGGCTGGCCCTGGCCGCTTCCGGCAGCGAAGCCTACGCCTGCCACGTTCAGCAGACGGTGCCCCTGAAGGTGGGGGAGACCTACACCCTGAGCGCCTGGCTGAAGAGCGACGGCCTCACCACCATCGGCACCACTGACGGCACCGTCGGGGTGAAGTTGATCGACTACGGGTGGCACTGGTCGGTCTCGCTGCGTCCGGACGCGCCCACCAGCGACTGGAAGCGCTATGCCGTCACATTCACCGCTCCGCCCTCGGCGCATACCACCGACCAGGCGTTCCATGTCACGATCTACGTGCCGCGCCACGAGAAGGGTCGGCTCTGGGTCGACGATATCCAGATCGAGCGCGGCGCAGAGGCGACCGCCTACACCGGCAAGGCCATCCCGGATCTCACGGCGGCCGTGGCGGCGCTCAACGAGTCACACCGGCTCCTGGCGGCGATGCCGGCAGCCCTGGACGCCCTGCAGCCCCAGACCCCGGCGGTGGAGAGCCTGCGCGCCCGGGTCGGGCAGTCCCAGCAGGAGGTGGCGCAGGCCGCCCAGGCCGTGCGGCAGTTCGCTCAGGTCGATGACGCTGTCTGGGCCGCGGCGCTGGCGGTCGCGGAGCGGGTCCCGCGGCAGGTCCGGCAGATGGCCTGGCTGGCCTGCTGGGCCAACCCATGGGACTACTACTCGCGTCGCCAGGCCCCCGCAACGGCCGAGGAAGCCGCCGCGCGGACGCTCGACCTCGCGGTCAACGACTACATGCCGCTGGCCGTCAATCTGACCAACCTGAGCGACGCCGCGCTCGACCTGCGCGTGCGCCTGACCCCCACCTCGAGGCCGAAGGGCGTGGCGCCGGGCGTCTTCCTGAACCCGCCCTGGGCCACCCTGCGGCAGGCCCGCCAGGTGGCGCCCGCCAACGAGCGCGGCACCGAGTACCCGGCCGTCCTGGCGCGCCTGGACGACAGCCAGACGCTGACCATCGGGGCCGCCGAGACCACGCAGCTCTGGATCGACGTGGATACCTACGGAATGGAACCGGGGACCTACACCGCCACCCTTGAGTTCACGCCCAGCCAGGACCTCGAGCCGCGCGCCATCCCCCTGACCATTCGCGTCCTGCCCGTCCGGCTGCCCGAGCGCTGCCCGGCCGAGGTCTTCTGCTGGGGCCTGAACCCCCTCGAGATGCTCGGGGAGTCACCCGATCTGAGCCAGGAGGAGATCAACCGGCTGCAGGATCCATGGCTGCGTGATCTGACCCGCCATGGCGTCAACCGCATGCTGCACCATACCCAGACCTTCAAGCCCCAGTTCGCGGCCGATGACACCCTGGCCGCACCCATCGACTTCACCTGGCATGACAAGCTGCTCGCCAGCAAGCGCCGCTATGTGGACAACTTCGTGGGCGGGTACTCGGTGGCGAACTACCACATGCCCGCCATCCCCGACGCCCAGTTCGAACGGCGCTTCGGCGCGATGATGCAGGCGTGGATCGCCCACCTGCGGGAACTCGGGCTCACGCCGCGCCAGTTCCCCGTCGAGATGATGGATGAGCCCAGCGGCGACAAGGCCACGGTCGCCGAAGTCGCCTATAGGGTGATGAAGCAGGTTGCGCCGGACTGGCTGGCCATGTCATCGATCTCCATCGGTGTCCCGAAGGAGCTCACCCGTCTGTCCAAGGTCATGGAGATCATGGTGGTCCAGCCGGACCTGACGCCGGCGGCCGAGGAGGCCCTGCGGCAGAGCGGGCGCGAGATCTGGAGCTACCAGTGTGCTGGGTCGCTCAAGACGCTCCTGCCCCACTCGTACTACCGCGTGCAGCCGTGGGTCACCTGGGCGAAGGGCTACAAAGGCTTCGGCTTCTACTGGTCCATGGCCGACCTCGATTCGCCGCGCGACAACGTCTATGCCCCCTACACCTACGGAAGTGACGGCCCGGTGCCGACGCGCGGCTGGCAGGCCTTCTGGCGCGGCACGCGCGACTGGACCTACCTGGCCGTGCTCCAGGAGCGCATCGCCGCCGCCCGCGCCGCCGGGCGAGACCAGGACGCCGCGGCGGCCGAGAAGACGCTCACCGAGGCCGTGGCGGCCGTCAGTGGCGCGAAAGACGACACGACGCTGGCCGACCTGTGGCGCGAGAGACTGCTCGAGCACCTGGCCCGGCTCAGCGCCGCGCCGTAGCCCGATCCGCGCATAGCGCGGGCGCGGGGCCGCTTGGGGACGCGGCCTTCCGGCTCGGGACACGGACCGACACGGACCCGCACGGACCCGCACGGACCCGCACGGACGGGCTCTGCCGGCCCCGGCGTCGGGCCTCGGGCGTCCGGCGTCCGCCATCCTGAGGGCCGAGTGTCGAGGGGCCTCGGCCGATCGGTCAGATCCGTCGGATCCGTCGGATCCGTCGGATCCCTCAGCCCCCTCGTGCTCCGGTCCCCTCTGCCGGGGCGCTGAGCGCCCCGCCGGCCTCGGCTGGGTGTCGCGCTGGCGGGCGTCAATAGGCGCCCTCGGCGCCGAGGATGGCCCGGCCGGTGCGCAGGAGGATGAAGAGGTCGAGCCAGACGGACCAGTTGCGGACGTAGAAGGCGTCGAGTTCGACGCGTTCGTCGAAGGCGATGGCATTGCGTCCGGAGATCTGCCAGAGGCCGGTGAGGCCGGGTCGCACGCGCGTGTAGAGCGAGAAGGCCTCGCCGTAGGCCGCGACCTCCGCGGCGACGATGGGCCGCGGGCCGACCAGGCTCATGTCGCCGCGCAGGACATTCCAGAGCTGCGGGAGTTCGTCGAGGCTGAGACGGCGCAGGAGGCGCCCGACCGGCGTGACGCGCGGGTCGTGGCGGAGCTTGTGGCTGCGCTGCCACTCGGCGCGGGCCTCGGGGTGGCACGCGAGGTGCTCGGCCAGGACGGCGTCGCCCGCGCCGACCATGGTTCGGAACTTCCACATCCGGAACGGCCGGCCGTTGCAGCCCAGGCGGGCCTGGCTGTAGAAGGCCGGCCCGCGCGAGGTCAGGCGGATGGCCAGGGCCAGGATCAGGATCAGGGGGGCGCCGAGAGAGAGCAGGGCCAGGCCGCTGGCCACGTCGGTGAGGCGCTTGAGGTGGCGTGGCAGGGGCAGGAGGAGGTTCTGGCGGACCTCGAAGCCGAGGACGGTCTCGATGCAGCGTGAGCTGGCCCAGACGGCGGCGCCGCCGAGCAGGCCGGGCACGACCAGGATGTGCTGGAAGGACTTGCCGATCGTCTCGATGAGGGCCAGGAGGTCGTGACGGGCCAGGCTGGGCGCCACCGCGATGGCGTAGGTCGCGCCGGCGCGGGCCAGGTGTGGCGCGGCCTCGGCGGGGGCCATCGGCCAGACGCCGGCGGCGGTCGCGGGCGCCGTGGCGGGGAGGGGCTCGCAGGTGACGACGGCGTAGGCCTTGAGGCCGTACTCCGGGTGGCGCTGCAGGACGCGCAGGACCTGCTGCAGGGCCTCGCCCTGGCCGAAGAGCACGCAGGCGGCACCCCACCACGGCCGGCGCGACAGCCAGGCGCGCAGGCCGGCGCGCAGGCTGGGCAGCACGACCACGCTCAGAGCCCAGGCGATGAGGACGACGGCGCGTGAGTAGTGCGTCGAGGTCTTGGAGAGGAAGGTGACCGCGGCGAGGAGCAGGTAGCAGGTCGTCGTGGCGATGGTGCCGCGGCGCAGCTCTTCGGCCGGTCCCAGGCCGGCGCCCGGGTAGAGTGCGACGCCGTGGTAGAGTCCGACGAGGTCATAGGCGAGGATGAAGAGGAAGAGGCAGGGCCAGAGTCGGAGGTAGAAAGTCGGGTCGTACTGGCCGCGCAGCCAGCGGTAGCCGACGACGGCGACCAGGCCGCAGAGGCTCAGCGCGGCAAGGTCGGCGGCCGCCAGGAGGAGGGCCGTGAGGCGCGGCCGGCACGGCGACGGCGCCGCCGGCGGCGAGGGGGGGGCGTCGACAGCGGGCGGCTGCGGCGGGGGCGCGGTGGCGGTCGGGCAGTCCGGGCCGCGGGGGCGTCCTCGAGCCGCATCAGGGCCGGCTGAAGGCCTCGTCGTCCCAGGCCCTGAGGTCGGCGCCCCAACGGGCACACCGGGGGGCGGTGCCCCGTACGAGTCGCCCGGGTGTGACTGGCGCTTCTCCTGCATCGGCCCCCTCGGGTTGTATCGCCGCGGCCGGCCTTTACATTGACCGTCGCGGGAGACGATTCCCGCCATGCCGGCCGTCGAGCCGGAAAGGAATTGTGTCCATGGGCAAGATAGCCGTTGTTGTTCTGGTTGCCGGTCTGGTTCTGCTGATCATCCGTGGTTTGTGGCGGGCTACGGCGGTTCAGAAGGGCACCGGCTGCCCCTGCTGCGACAAGGTCCTCGGCCACGACCAGGACCACAACCACGACCACGCCGCCGGGCAGTCCTGCGGCTGCGCGCCGTCTGCCGGCAAGGGCCCCTCGCGTAAGGCCTGAGGGCTGCCGCCGGCCGCGCCCGGCGGGGCTCCCCCCCTGAGATCGCCATTCTCCCGAATGGCTCCGGTTCTGCCAATCAGGAGATTGGCGCGCCCGGGGGTCCACGGGCGGCGCCGTGGACCTACTTGCCGCGCGCCCGGGGGGGCTCCCCCCCCTGGGATCGCCATTCTCCCGAATGGCTCCGGTTCTGCCAATCAGGAGATTGGCGCACCCGGGGGTCCACGGGCGGCGCCGTGGACCTACTTGCCGCGCGCCCGGCGGGGCTCCCCCCTGGGATCGCCATTCTCCCGAATGGCTCCGGCTCTGCCAATCAGGAGATTGGCGCACCCGGGGGTCCACGGGCGGCGCCGCGGACCTACTTGCCGCGCGCCCGGGGGTCCACGGGCGGCGCCGCGGACCTACTTGCCGCGCGCCCGGCGGAACTCCCGCAGGCCTTTCTGGAAGGCCGCCTCGATGGCGTGGATGTCGTCGTCTCCCGGCAGGCGCGGTCCGTAACGCAGGATCTCGTAACGCCGGCAGGCCTCGGCCAGGATCGGCGTCTCGAGGGTCGGGCAGGCCTCCTCGAGCCACCGTGCCAGGCCCTGCGGGGTCAGGCGAGGCGGCAGGTCCTGGTCGCGTCGGGCGAGGGCGTGGACGAGTCGTTCGAAGGCTCGGCAGAGGCGTTCCCGCGGCGCCGGCAGGGCCTCGGCGCCGCGGCGGTGCCGCTGGCGGTGGAACCAGCGTCGGGCCAGGAGTGCCAGGGCCAGGATCGCCAGGGGCAGCCCGATCGGGTTCAGCAGCAGGGCCATGGCCAGCCGTGCCAGGCCTGCCGCCGCGGCCACGATCGCCTCGGCGATGGTGCCGCGTTTCATCAGGGCCAGGACGTGCTGCCAGGAGAGCCTGAGCTGCTGCAGGGCCGCATCCATCATGCCGGCCTGACGCTCGCCGTCGGGCCGTCCGGTCGCCGGGGTCATCTCGACCATTACCCAGGCCTGCGCGGCCGGGTCGTAGGCCTCGGCCCAGGCGTGCAGGTCGCCCAGGCGGGCGATCCAGACGCCATCCCGGAGGCGTTCCTGGCAGACCAGGCCGGTGACATAGCGCGCCGGCAGGCCGCGGCTGCGCAGGAGGAGCACCGCGGCGCTGGCGAAGAGCTCGCAGTGGCCGCGGCGGCGC
>JAGVUW010000509.1 GCA_019136035.1 Verrucomicrobiota bacterium
GTCGCCGCGGGTGAAGGTCGACCACCACGGCTGCAGCTTGGTGTTGCCGCCGCCGATGACGAGGCCGAGGCGGTCGTGGAAGATGTCGACGAGGTTATGGCGGTCCTGGATCCAGCGGCTCCTGGGCACCGGGCAGACGTAGGCCGAGAAGGCCCACTGCCAGGGCTTCCGGCGCTGGATGAGGCCATCGCGTTTGCCGATCCAGACCGTCGCCTCGTCGCCGGCGGCGGCCGGCGCGAGGCTGTCGCCCTGGCCGCCGTAGAGGAGCATCGACGCGGCCCACTCCGCCCCGACCTTGCCGCCCTCGGCGAGGTGCTTGCCGAGCTGCTGCAGGAGGTAGCCGCGGCCCTCGGGGGTGAAGGTGAAGCCGACCGAGCCGAGGCGTATGCCGCGGTGGTAGATCTGGCGTTCGTCGAAGCAGGGTGCCGCCGAGCCGTCCGGCCACAGCACCGCGGCGTGGAACTGCGCCGAGCGCCGCAGGGCCTCCAGGACGCTGGCGTCCTGGCTGGCATGGTAGTAGGCGCCCAGGGCGTCGACGTAGACCTCGTTGTAGCCGATGACCGGACCGAAGTTCTCGGACCAGAAGCCGCCCGGGTCCTGCTTGGCGACGACCTTGCCCATGAAGGCCTTCGCCGCGGCGCACCACTCGGGCTCTCCGAGGGCCTGGCCGGCGAAGTACAGCCCCATGGCGTGATGGCAGGGGATGTTGTGCACATGGCCGTCCATGTACTTACGGATACCGGTGAAGCCGAGGCGCAGGCCGCGCTCCCAGATCTCGCGGTCGGCCGGCTCGAGGGCGTCGCGCACGAGGATGTAGGCACGGATCCAGCGGCTGTAGGTCCACGGCATGTGGATCATGCCCCAGGTTGAGTTGTCCTTCTTACGGAAGATCCACCGGCCGGTGGCGTCCTGGTCCTCGACGAGGGCCCGTCCGCCGGCGGCGATCGCCTTCAGCAGCCGCGCGTCGTGGTGCCACGGGTTGTCGGGATGCGCGATGGCCCAGGCCGCCGCCAAGGGCATGAGGACATTCTGGTCACTGCAGATCCACGGCTGGCTGCCGAAACGCCCGGTGGCCTCGTCCTGGGTCTTGAGGATCGGCTCGATGCCCGCGGCCAGGGATTGGACGAGGGTGTCGCGGGGCGGCCAGGCGGTGAGGGCCGGTGCCGCCGGGGCGGCGACGGCGGCAGTGGCCGAGAACACGACTGCGGCCAGACAGCCTGTGGTTGCCTTCGTCATCGTTCTGTCTCCCTCGGTGTGCTTCGGGGTGGTCAGGGCGTCGTCGCGGGGCCCGCGGCGTGGGCTTTGCCGAGCCAATCCAGGACGACGCGATGCTGGTCGCTCTGGAAGCGGTTGTAGTCATCCGGGGTCAGGAGGGTCAACCCCGGGGGGGCGCCGGCGGCCGCGGCGGCAACCGCGTCAGCCTCGATCTCGCGGTCGTGCCGGGGTGCCACCAGGAGGCATGGCCGCGGCGCGATCGCCTCGAGGAGGTCCTCCAGGCCGACCGGCCCCTCGCTCTCGCGGCCCGCGAAGAGGCCGAGGCGCGGCAGCAAGTCGGTGAGCTGCCAGAAGCGCTGCATGGCGCCGCGCGCCGGGTCGAGGCGGTGCTGACGGAACGGCACCGCGCCGCAGAACGAGGCGACGGCGGCGACACGCGGCTCGACGGCGGCAGTCAGGAGCGCCGCCAGGCCCCCGAGCGAGTACCCGAGGAGGGTGAGGCGGGAGCCATCCAGGTCGGGGAAGTCGAACGCCTCGCGGCCGGTGACGGCGGCGGGGGCCAGGCGGCCCTGGGTCACCAGGTCGATCGCGGCCTGGGCATCACGGACCATCTTGCCCATCTTCGACCAGCCCGGGTAGCGCCGGTAGAAGTCGCGGCCCTCCTCGGCCCGGAGGCCGCAGCCGAGCTGGGTCCAGGTCAGGACGGCATAGCCTTGGAGGGCCAGGGCGTGGAAGATCTGCGGGCCGACCATGTAGGCGCCGGCCGGGCCATAGCTGTGCGAGAAGGGGTGCATCCAGAGCACCGGCGTCAGGGGGCCATGCCGTTCAGCCGGGACGAACAGCTCGCCGCGGACGTACTCGCCGAAGTTCAGGGCGATGCGCTCGACGCCGGCCGGGGGGCGAGCCAGGCCGACCATGGCGGCGCTGTGGTCCGGCAGCTTGCCATAGCCGCCGCCGGCGTCGCGGCCGCGCGGCGGGGCGTTGCCGAGGAGCCAGTCCAGGCGTGCGGCGGCGGGCGCAGCCGGATCGTGCGGCGCGGGCGTCTCGCTGCCCATGGCCGGGAGGGTCTTCACCCCGAAGAAGAGCTTCTCCGGGAAGTCGTGGCGGGCGCGTCCGAAGGCCTCGTCGCACCAGTCCAGGTAGCCCTGAATGACCTCGGCGTCGGTCTCGTGGTTGCCCCATCGCCAGCGCAGGGCGAGGGCGTCGCGGGCGCCGAGAAGCTCGTATACCGGCTGCGCCGCCAGGTAGCTCATCTCGACGCCGAACATCGAGCCGCAGCCGTCGGTCATGGCATCGGAGAGCAGGCAGGCCCGCGGGGCGATCAGGCCGAGGAGGGCGTGGTTGTCGACCGGGAGGCGGTCCTCGCGGCCGGCGAAGAAGCGCAGCCGCGGGTGGAACCAGTCGCGCGTGGTGGCATTGCGCGTCATGAACTCGACGCTCTCCTGAAAGCAGAACTCCGAGGAGCACCGCCACGACACCGCGCCGCCGCTGCCGGAGCTGCTCGAGATCACGGCGGAGAAACGCTCGTCCATCGCCGCCGCAATCAGGCTCTGCTTGCCATTGCGGCTGTGGCCGGTGATGGCGACGCGGTCGGGGTCGGCCACGGGGAGGGTCAGGACGTAGTCCAGGGCCCGCCCGGCCAGCCAGGCGCGGCGCGTCAGCTTCGACCAGTCGCAGCCCGGGTAGACTTCGGCGAGCTGGCCGCTCTGGTCATTGCTGTCGGCGCCCGGATAGACGCAGGCGATATAGCCGCGCGAGAGCGCCAGGATGGCCCAGCGCCGGTGGTTGGACTGGGTCATGAAGACCGGGAAGGGCCCGCGGCCGTCGGGGATCCAGAGCTCGAGGTCGAAGGCGAAGGCCCGCGGTCCGGCCCACTCCAGGCGCAGGTGGCGCCAGACAGCGCCGTCTTCGCGGCCCTGGTCGAGGCAGCGCACCGCCGTCAGGGCAGGGGGCATCTCCGGCCAGGTCCCCGTGAGCCAGTGCTGGACCAGGCCACGGAGTTCGTCGCGGCGCGGCGCCCACCCCAGCGGCTCCATGACGGCCTTGCCGTCGGCATGGCGCAGGAGGTCGGGCAGGGCCGGCTCCGAGGGCATCGCGTCGAGGTCCGGCATGGCCTCGCCGCTCTGACGCTGCCACTCGCTGAACCACTCCAGGGGCGGCGCCAACATGCGTGTGCTCACAGCGTGACTCCTCCTCGGCGGCACCTCGCCGCCGTCAGCGCGGGCCGTGCCCTTCACCCCGGCCGCGTGCCCGGCCGGCGCGACGGCGCCGGGCGGGTTCGCAACCGTGGCGCAGGCCCGGTCATTCGTCCTTCGCCGGCAGGGCGCAGCTCAGCAGACGCGGGCCGCTGCCGAAGTACAGCCGGCCATCGAGGATGGCCAGGCCCGAGGTGATCGGCACCGTCGGGAACGATATGCCGCGGTGCGCACAGGTGCCGGGCTCGATGCGCACTACCGCGGTGCGGAAGAGCGCGTAGATCATGCCGTCGGGAGCCACCGTCATGCAGCGCGGCGCCTGCCAGCCGGAGACGCCGCCGTACTCGGCCAGGGGCTCATCGCGCACGAAGGCGCCGCGGGCCGGGTCGAAGACGAAGAGGCGGTCGGGCTCGGCCAGGCCGTAGACCAGGCCGTCGCCGGCCAGGACCATGTCACGCACCGCCGGACACTCCGGCTGCAGCGGCCAGCGGCCGGTGACGGTGCGCGTCGCCAGGTCGAGGCGGTAGATCATCGCCGCCTTGGCGGTGGTCGCGCCGGCGCCGGTCGGCGCCGCGGTGGAGGTGCCGACCAGGACCGCGCCGTCGGCCAGGGCGATCATGGCATTGATGCCCTGGTCGGGGACGAGCTGGTCGCAGTCCAGGATGACGCCCTCTTCGGTCTGGCGGTCGTAGATCGCGATGCCGCCGCCGAGCAGGACGCGGGCGGCATTGCCGCCGACCAGGACATGGCGGCCGTCGGGGTGCGCCAGGACCGCGTGCGGACGCCCGTAGAGATCGCGCGCCGCGGCCGGCGCGAAGCGCTGCTTCGGGTTGGCACTCTCGTGCATTGGCCGGTCGTCGTAGGGCTGCTGCGGGTCGTACTCGAGCAGGGCGCCGCTGCTGTAGACCGCGCCGAAGAGCTTGTCGCCATGGCGCGAGAACTGGTTGATGTGGCCGCCGTAGCCGCCCAGGCCGCGGTTCTGAAGCGCCCCGGTGGCGGGCTCGAAACGCCAGATGCGCAGGGGTATCCCGGTGGCGCCGTGGAGGTTACCATCCGGCCCGGCCACCATGGTGTAGATGTTCACCCCGGTGCTCTTGTAGTCAAAACGCATCTCGCGGTCCTCGTCGGCGCCCGCATCGCGGAGGCGCAGGACGCGGTCGGCGATGTTGACCTGGGTCCAGCGCGAGCCGTCGGGGAAGAGCCTCATATCGTCCTCGGCGCGCGCCTTGGCCGGCGCCTCGACCGGCGTCGCCTGGCCGCCCTCGAGGCGGTGCCAGCCCCAGTCCTCGGCGTAGGCGTAGGCCTTGCCGTCAACGCCGTGATGGAGCTTCGGGGTACCACGACGGCGCTTGTCCTCAGGAATGAAGGCGCGGCGCTCGCCGCTGGCCGGGTGGAAACCGAGGACCTGCATCGACTGGATGGCAACGGCGCAGTAGACCCAGCCGTCATCGGCCGCGACCAGAGGGCGCGGGTACTGCGGCCAGGCCTCGGCGTTCATCGCGCCGTGATTGGTGTACGTGCCGGTCGCAGGCTGGTACGACACCAGGGTCGCACTCGGGTAGAGCCCGGCGTAGACAGTGCCATCCGCGGCACGGACGTACGAGAGGGCCATCCCGGAGGGTATCGCGCCAAGGCGGCGAACCTGGCGCGTCGGGACGTCGATGGCCACCAGGTGGCCTTCGATGGTGTCGTAGATGACGTTGTCCGGCGTCTTCAGGACCTCGTAGGCGCCCCAGCCGCCGCCGCCGGTCGGGACCTGCTCGGTCTCGCCGGTCGCGGCGTCGATGAAGAGGTACGATGCCGTGCCGCCGGTCCAGAGCTTCACGAAGACGGCGCGGCGGCCCTGGGCGTCGACGGTGGCGACGGTGCTCGGTCCCCAGGTCGGCATCCCGACCGGCGCGACGACGCCATGGTCGACGTAGTTGGCCGGCGGCGGCTCGGGCGCGGCCACGACGCGGATCTGGTCGATGGCCATGTCGTAGACGACACCGCGGTCGGTGCACCCGGCAATGAACTCCAAAAAGGCAATCTCGCCCTCGGCGGCCTCGATGCGCTCACTCTCCCAGGCGAGACCGCCGCCCTGACGCGCCGGGACGACGATGAAGGTGCTCCCGGAGGCCTTCAGCGGGTGGTTCCACGACGACCACCCGGCGACGATCCTGCCGCCGGCGTCAAGGCCGCGCACGTGGAAGGCCTTCGTGGCCGCCGGATGGGCCGACCAGGCCTCGAAGGCAATCGCCTGATCGGCGCTCAGACGCAGTGGCGAGACCGCCACGCGGAAGCCGATATAGCTCGTCCCGGTGGCCTTCTCCGAGGCCGTCGCCGAGACCTGCAGGCTGCCCGTGCCGGCGCGCACGCGGGCCGGGTCCGTGGTGACCTCGAGGCGCGCATCCGGGGCGTGCGACTGCCAGCTCAGACGCACCCCGTCGAGGCTGTCGCAGGAGTGCAGGACAGTCTCGCCGTGGACGCCGGCAGCCGCGGCCAGGGCCAGCAGGCTGAGGTGCATGGTGCGCATCGTGTACCTCTATTGTTAATAGGTATTAAAGACGCGGCCCGGCCACAGCGCCGCCTGACGGCGCTCTCAGGCCCCCGGCGGGCTGGTTGCGACCCGCCCGCCGGGCC
>JAGVUW010000118.1 GCA_019136035.1 Verrucomicrobiota bacterium
CCGACGCAGGTGGCGCGTTTCGGTGCGGCCGGTGCGGCGCTGTTCATGGCGCTGATGGCGGTGGTGCCCTTCGCGCTGGGCGGCCTGCCGCGTCTGCATCTGGGCTCCGGCGACGGCCTCTGGGACGACGCCGCCTGGGGCGTCCTGGCGCTGATGCCGCTGCGGCTGGCGATGGCATTCTGCGCGGCCGGCATGGAGCCGGTCTGGAACGCGTGGCTGTCGCGGATTACGCCGCCGGATCGCAAGGGCGTGATGTTCGGCTGGGCGGTGACCTTCCGCTCGATCGGCGCGATCCTGGCCCACAGCAGCGCCGGCGTGGTGGCCTACTTCCTGGGGATCAACGCCATCTTCCTGGTCGGGCCGGTGCTGTTCCTCGTCCTGCTGCCGCTGATTCAGCGCACCTGGAAGCGCCTCGAGGCCAGGCTCCACGACGACGGCGCCGCGGGCGCTGCCGAGACCGCCACCTGAGGATCCCGCGCCGGGCGCGTCTGCAGGTTCCGCGCCGCCTTGACGATGTTCAGGGCGCCGGCGAGGATGATCAGGCTGTAGGCGCCGAGGAGGAAGGCCCGGCACGATACCTTGCGGCTGGTCACGTACCCGGTCAGGGTCCCGAGGATGACCACCGGGATCATGGTGCCGGCGAGGATCAGAAGGTCGGCAGTGTAGCCGCGTTCGCCGAGGCCGACGATGACCAGCCGGTAGAGCGATGAGGCCAGGAAGACGGCCTGGACGGTGCCCACGGCGCGCCGCGGGTCGTCCTCCTGGACGAAGAGGTAGAGAACGATCGGCGGTCCGCCGCTGGAGAAGGCCCCGGAGAGCAGGCCGCTGAAGAAGCCGAACAGCGGCGCCAGTGCGGTCGGCAGGCGGCGCCGGATGTGGGGCTTGAGCAGGCCATTGAGGGCGAAGAGGATCAGCACCGCCCCGAAGGTCACCCGGCAGATCGGCAGGTCGCCCTGACGCAGCACGAACCAGTAGCCGAGCGGGCCGCCGGCGAGGATGCCGAGGACGAGCAGGCCCGCCTGACGCCAGTCGATGCGGACGTCACGGCGCGAGCGGATCAGGAGCGTGATCACCAGGAAGGTCACCGTCAGGGTGATGAACACCGAGACGCGCTCCAGGCCCGGCGTCAGGAGCGACAGCATCGCCATGGCCAGGATGCCATAGCCGAAGCCGCTGAAGCCCTGCGCGAAGGCGGCGCCGAAGACGATGACGGTCAGCAGTGCGGGGTGGATGTCCATCGAATCCTGTCAGCGCAGGGGCTCGTCGCCGGCCGAGATGAGGGTGACGCGGGCGCGCGGCCGGCAGCCCGAGGGCTCACAGGAGAAGGTGACCTCGTTGGGGCCGTCCTGCAGGCTGGGCACCTCGCCCTCGGGGATGACGTCGCCGAGGAACTCGCCCTGGCGGCCGTAGAGCCGGCAGTCGCGCGGGCCGCGCAGTTCGAGGTACTGGCCGCTCTCGAGCGTCACCGGGAAGCGTACCGTCCGGCCGCCGAGAGTGATGGCCGGACAACACAGGCGCTGCGTCACCAGCGGCAGGGCCTTCAGCGGGCTCAGGTGGCAGGTGACACGGCCGCCGGACGGGACGTTGTTGTACCAGAGTTCCAGCCCGACGACATTCCTGAAGACGAGGGCCTCGCGGTAGGTCTTGTACAGGCAGCGCCCGTAAGGCCAGGAGAGCTCCTCGAAGCGCTCCGACTCGGGCTCGACCAGCTCGACGTAGCGCCAGCCGCTGAAGTCGACGGTGATGTAGTGGTCGGCATGGGCGTCCGAGGCGGCGAGGCTGGCCGGCCGGATGTTGATGACCTCGCCCTGGCCGTCGCCGTGGATCCACAGCCCGAGGCCGCGGTGATTGCTCAGGTCCAGAGCGGGCGAGAAGTGCCGCCCGAGGCGCACCCACGAGGCCTGCCGCGGCCGGTAGAGCCGCTCGGCGTGGTCGAGGAGCGAGAACGGGTCGTCGGGCGCCGACGAGAGCACCGCTGCGTTGCGGCCGTCGTGGCGGGCCGTCCAGCGGCCGCTGACGCCACCGGCGCGGACGGTGTCCGTGCACGGTTCCAGGCTGGCGCTGAGGCCGGGCGCCGCGTCGGTGTAGCTGTAGAGCTTGCCGCTGTTGAGGATCTGGCGGGTCTCGCCGAGGGGGCCGAACTCGCCGGGTCGGGCGAAGTCGGTGAGGACGATGGCGGATGGGTCGTCGTAGGGCGCGCAGCCCATGAGGGCCTCGATGCGCAGTTGCAGGGGCTGCGGTCCCAGGCGGTTGGTCGTCGTCCAGACATTGCTGACGCCGTCGGTATCCTCGACCTTGTGGGGCACGAACTGCCGGGGACGGAAGACCCAGGCGCCGTCGGCATCGCGGTCGAGGGTGAACTCGGCGCCGGGCTGGCGCAGGCGGTCCCTGATGGCCTCCGGGAAGTGGCGCTGGAGGCGCAGCTCTTCGTAGGTGCGGATCAGCGGCGCCAGCTCGCGCAGCCAGGGCTCTTTGGCGAAAGTCTCCGGGGTGATGTGCTGGAGCGAGAAGCCGGCGTCGGTACCGATGCGGCGGCAGCCCATGGCCTCGACGTCGTCGCGGTAGGTGACGTCGTGGTCGGGGCCGAGCCAGGCCAGCACCCGCGACCAGCCCAGATGCAGGGGCATGAACATGCGTCGGGCGCCGTCGTTCGAGATCGTGTGCAGGTCGATGAAGCGCTTGTGACCGCGGATGGTGTGGTCCCAGGCCTGCATGCGTGAGCGTACGAACCAGAGGTGGTGGTGGAAGGTGGCCATCTCGACCATCACCGGTCGCTCGAGCCGCCGGAAGACCTCGAAGGCGAACTTGGCGCCGTAGTGCCAGCGGTTCTCTTCGCCGCCGATGACGTGGGCGCCGTCGAGGCCGTCGAGGTAGGTGAAGTCGAAGCCGCACTCGTTGATGACCGTGGCGATGCGGTCCGCGACCTCGCCGAAGAGGCTCGAGTCGCCATCGGGGACGAAGCAGCCCCAGCATTGCTTGAGGTGCCGCACCCGGGCGCCGCGGGCATGCCGCGCCGGCGTCGTGCCGCAGGCGCCGCGGCGCAGTCCGGCGACGCCGCCGGGCCGGCCTTCGGGGAGGCGCGTGTACTCGATCAGCTCGTCGTCGATCTGCAGGGTCATGCTGCGCCGGACGTAGTAGCCGATGTAGGCCGGCAGGTCCGTCGTCGACTCGACCAGGCTCAACTCGTCGGCGCCGGCGTCGAGGTCTGCCGCCAGGGTGTAGCTGCGCTCGCTGGCCAGGCGCGGGTCGGGCCGCGGGTGGACCCAGTTGCAGGTCTTGCTGATGCTGAAGGACATGGTGTGCAGGCCGGCCAGGATGCCGGCTTCGTGCAGGCGGTCGGTGACGGCCCGGACGCCGGCCCGGCCGCGCGGGTAGAGCTGGGCGAAGGGCTGGTAGTCGCCGTAGTTCAGGCAGCCGCAGAAGTCGATCTGCGTGAAACCGAGCTGCCGGCACAGGTCGATCCAGCCGTCGACGGTCTCCTCGGTCGGCACCCCGAAGAGGTACGACCCGCGCGTCCGCTCGGCGTCCAGAGCCCAGGGGCCGCCATAGGGCGAATGCGGCACGCCCGGCGCCCGGCCGACGAGGTCCTTGAGAATCCCGCGCATCTCGCCGAACGGCGAGGCGACCACGCCGGCAACCGCGCCGACGTGCCCAAAACGCCGGTAGGAGGCCGCCTGGAGGTGCTCCTGCGGCCCCGGCAGTTCCTCGACGTTGGTCTGCAGATTCAGCGCAATGCACGTCGCCGAAAACGGCTCGTCAGGACGCGCCTGCAGACGCGTCGGGAGGTTGACGAAGTGCAGCTCGTCGACCTCGCCGCGAACCGCCGCGACGGTGAAGGTGAGGTCGTCGGCCCGGCAGTCGACGGCGATCTCGACCGCGACTCCGGCCGCGACGAACTCCAGGTGGAGCCGGCCGTCGCGCCAGGCCGCCGCCGTGGCGTCCACACGACGATCGCCCTGGCAGACGACGGCGCAGGCCGACCCCGACGGGGCCAGCAGGTGGTCGACGCCGGTGCGGCGGTCGATGAAGTGGCGGTTCCGAGCGTCGTCGCCGATGACGTAACGGACCCGCGTGTTCTGCAGCTCGATCGCCATGGAAACTCCGGTTCTCCGGTGCTGGTGCCGAGGTCGGGTGGATGCATCGCCTGATCGACATGCACGATAAGCCCCCGCAGGGGGCCTGACAAGTGCGCAGAATCTGCGCAGTGCCGCACCGCTGCCTGCGCAAGAATCGGTCCGGCGGGCCGCGGCCGCGGTCGAGAGGCCGGGGAGGGACAGTAGGGACAGTAGGGACAGCAGGGACAGTGCCCGGGCGCCGCCCCTGGGAGCGCCGAGCGTCGGCTCGGCTCTGGCCCGGGCGCCCTCCTGGGAGCGCCGAGCGTCGGCTCGGCTCTGGCCCGGGCGCCGCGTACCTACTCGCCCACGCCGTGGATTCGGCTGCAGCGGCGGCGGCCCGCAGCCGCTCCACGGGGCGCCTTCCCTGGCCCCACCGGGTGCCTTCCACGACGATCTTGCCACTCTTGGCATGGCGCCTGCTAATGAGGGAGGTGTTCGCCGGGGCCAGGTGGTCTGGACCCGGCCGGTGTCGAGACAGCGAAGCAACCCAGGAGACAGAGGCCATGAAGACACGCGAACTGAGTCGGTGGCTGTTGGGGCTGTGCCTGACCGCGACGGTGGTCCTGGCGCAGCCGGGACCGCCCCCGGAGGGCGGTCGTGGCGGTCGCGAGGGCCGTGGCGGTCGCGAAGGCCGCGGCAACTGGGATCCGGCCCAGATGCAGGAGCGCATGCTGACGCGCTTCCAGGAGTCGCTGAAGGCGAGTCCCGAGGAGTGGCAGGTGATCGAGCCGCGGCTGAAGGACGTGATGGAGAAGCAGCGTGCGGCGCGCGAACTGGGCGGCCTGGGTGGCCTGCGCGGCATGTTCCGCGGCGGCCCGCAGGGCGGCCCGCAGGGCGGCCCCGAGCAGCCGGCCGAGGTGGCGGCCCTGGAGAAGGCTCTCGAGGGCACCGACGCCGAGGCGGTCAAGACCGCCCTGGCGGCTCTGCGCACGGCCCGCGCGACGCGTGAAGCCGAGCTGACCAAGGCCAAGGAGTCCCTGCGCGAGGTCCTCTCGGTCACCCAGGAGGCCCGTATGGTCCTCATGGGCATCTTCGAGTGAGCTGATCGACCGCGGCGTCCGGGTCGGCCGACCTGGACGCCGCGGAGTTCGGAGTTCGGAGTTCGGAGTTCGCTCTCCCGGGGGTCGAGGATTGAGGGCGCCGGGGGTTCGGTGGTCTGCAGTCCGTAGTCGGTAGTCGGCAGTCTTTGGCGGCAGATCCATGGATCAAGTCTTTCACAGCGTGGTCGAGCAGCGCCAGGTGGCGGCGGCGGACGTCCCGGCGCTGCTTGAGCTCGTGGCGGCGGGGCGTCTGCCGGCGGAGCCGGGCGAGGCGGACCTCCTGGCCTGGGTTGGGCAGACCTACCAGGTGCGCTGTGCAGCCCTCGATGACGCCGCCATCGACGCATCGCTGCTGACCCTCTTTCCCGTCCGGGCGCTGTGGGCGTACGAGCTTCTGCCGTTGCAGCGTGTGGAGGACGCCGTCGAGGTCGCCACCTGGCGGCTGTTCGACACTCGCGGCCTGGACCTCCTGCGCAGCGAGAGCGGCCTGCGTCTGGTGCCGGTCCTGGCGCCACGGCAGGCGATTCTCAAGGCGATCAAGGAGCACCTCGGCGTCGGCGCTGACACCCTCGACTCGATCGAGCGCGAGTCGGGCCTGCGTGTCGTCGACGATGGCACCCAGGCCGACGTCAACCTCGACGACATCGCCCAGGACGCCTCGATCATACGCTTCGTCAATCAGGTCCTCACCGACGCCATCGGCCAGCGCGCCACCGACGTGCATCTGGAGCCCTTCGAAGACGAGCTGCGCCTGCGCTACCGCGTCGACGGCGTCCTGCTCGAGGTCCCGGTGCCGCCGCAGCTCAAGCGCTACCAGCCCGCCATCGTCTCGCGCATCAAGATCCTCAGCAACCTCGACATCGCCGA
>JAGVUW010000677.1 GCA_019136035.1 Verrucomicrobiota bacterium
CCCTCGCCGAAGTCGTTGCCGGTGCGGATGGCGTCGACGACGCCGGCGTTGTGCACCGACGGCCCGGAGCTGGTCAGGAAGTAGGTGTCGTCGCCGGCCGCCTCACGCAAGGCCTTCAGGAAGCCCTGGTAGACCTCGGGGCCGGCCACCAGGCTGCGGTCGTGATGCTGCGCATACGGGAAGTCGCCGATGTTGCCGGCGCCGGCATGGAGGAAGTCCAGCATGTAGTAGCGCACGCCCCAGCGCCGGTAGGTGGTGAAGGCCTCGCGCAGCAGCGCCAGGGCCTTCGGGTGGCTCGGATCGAGGGCATAGATGCAGGGCCTCTCGGCGCGCGGCAGAAGCCCGGCGGCACCGAACTGCCACTCGGAGCGCACCACCATCGGCTTGCCGTCTGCCCCCCGCAGCAGGGCGTCGTCCAGCTCACGGCACAGCGCCGTCAGACTCGAGCACAGCCAGAATGGCCCGCACCAGAGGCCCAAAGCGAAGCCAAGGCGCCGCAGGGCGCCGGCGAAGACCTCGGGGTCGTCCGGGAAGAGCTCGCGGTTCCAGTTCAGCCAGTCGCCGGGGGCCGTCGCCAGGTTGCCCAGGCTGACCCAGAGGTAGTCGACACCGAAGCCGGCCAGGCGCTCGCGGATGGCCCGGGCGTTGCGCAGCGCGACGCCCTGGTAGCGCTCGACCGTGAAGCCATCCACCCAGGCCCAGCCGACCCAGCCGACGGGGGCGTCTTCCCACCGCCGCGGCGCGCAGCGCGCCGCCGCCAGGTCGGCCCAGCGCTCGAGCTGCGCGTAGGGATCGCGTCCGAAGGCCACCGTGAACTCCTCGGTCGACGTCGAGGCCTCCGCCGCCAGTTCCCAGCCGGCGAAGTCGCACCAGGCGCGCAGGCGGCCCAGGCCGCCGCTGCCGGCGACGACCTCATGCTCGACCTCGGTGTTGGCGCGCTGGAAGGTCAGAAAGCCGACCTGCAGCGCCGATCCCGAGCGGCGCTCGTAGAACTGCGTCTTGATCTTGCTCGAGCGCGGGCAGGCCGGATCGGCCACACGATAGACCGGCCGCGGCCGGATGTGGCCCGGCAAGGGCAGGCAGACCAGATCGCCGGCACGCGGCCCGCAACGCTGCGGGCCGGCCGCGTCCATGAGGAAGGCCTTGCCCAGAGCCACCGGCCGCCGCGACAGGTTCCGAATCGTCGAGGTCACCACGATCCGGTCCTCACCGTCCAGCACCGCCACCGCCAGCCGCCAGGCCAACGCCGGCCGGGCATAGGTCAGCGTCACCTCGAGCCCGCCCTCGGCACGGGAGGCCTGCACGCGCCGCGGCTCCAGACGCCGGCCGCCGGCCTCCAGTGCGAAGGACCAGTGGCGCACCGCGCCGGTCTCGGATCGGACCTGCAACGACCCCGACTGCCAACGGACGGTGACCATGGCGGCCTCCTCTCTGTATCAGAAACGGCCTCTCGCACAACCATCCGGCCGCCCTCACCGTAGCGCGGCCCCCCCGGAACGCGAACGATCTCAGCGCGGCCCCAAGGTTGTCCCGAGATCCCTTCCGGGACCATCCTAAAGCGTGGTGCGCCGGACAGAACCAAGGCGAAACACCGCGACGGCGCTCTCCCCGTCAGAGTGCCGGTCCGAATGCCCTCTGGTTCGTGCCTTTCGTGGTTCAGTTCCCTCTTCCTGCGAAACGCTTCGGCGATGACTCTGGAAAAGCACCGACGCCGGCCTGGAGGCCGGGCGATGTTGCCGGCCGGCGCCGACGGCCTACATTGGACGACATCAGCCATGCCGAGGGACGCCATGCGAGCAACGCGACAGATCCATGTGGGCACGGTAGCCGTCGGTGGCGGCGCGCCGGTGTCGGTGCAGTCCATGACCAACACCGACACGGCCAACATCGAGGCGACCCTCGCTCAGATCGGCCGCCTGGCCGCAGCCGGCTGCGAGATCGTCCGCGTCACGGTCCCGAACCGCCATGCCGTGGAGCCCTTCCGGGAGATCTGCCGGTCCAGCCCGCTGCCGGTCATCGCCGATATCCACTTCAGCGCCGGCCTGGCGGTCGCGGCCATCGAGGCCGGCGCGGCGGGGGTGCGGGTCAACCCGGGCAACCTCGGCGGCACCGCGGCCCTGCGGCAGGTCGCCGAGGCGGCACGGGCTGCCGGGGTGCCGATCCGCGTCGGCGTCAACTCGGGCAGCCTCGAGAAGGACCTCCTCGAGACCTATGGGCATCCGACGGCCGCCGCCCTCGCCGAGAGCGCCCGGCGCCACTGCCAGGCCCTGGAGGCCATGGGCTTCAGCGCCATCAAGGTCAGCATCAAGGCCTCCGATGTGCGCACCACGGTCGAGGCCAACCGCCAGTTCGCCGCGACCACCGACTATCCGCTGCACCTCGGCATCACCGAGGCCGGCACCGCCGCCCAGGGCATCATCAAGTCGGCCGTCGGCATCGGCGCCCTCCTCCTCGACGGCATCGGCGACACCATCCGCGTCAGCCTCACGGCGCCGCCCGAGGACGAGATCCGCGCCGCCCTGCGCATCCTCGAGGCCGCCGGTCGGCGCCAGGCCCAGCCGGATATTGTCTCGTGCCCGACCTGCGGACGCACCGCCGTCGACCTGATCGGCCTGGCCACCGCCGTCGAGGCGGCCATCGACCAGATCAAGGCCGCGGGCGGCCGCATCACGCTGCGGCGCATCGCCATCATGGGCTGCGCTGTCAATGGCCCCGGCGAAGCCCGCGAGGCCGACCTCGGCATCGCCGGCGACGTCCAGGGCGGCGTGCTCTTCCGCCATGGCCAAATCATCCGACACCTCAGCGAGCCCGAACTCCTGCCGGCACTGCTGGACGAGATCCGGGCAAACACGGTCTACGATGAGACGAAAACCGCGACCGCAACGCGCGGCGCCGCCAGGTGACCCGAGGCGCGGCAAGGAAGCGTTACACCCAAATCACGCAGTACCGTTCGATGCCCTCTGCACAGAGACAAGAACCTGTTCAGCACGACGATGGCTCCACCCGGCACTGACGCAGGTAGGTTGATGCTGGCTGAACAACGATGCATGTACTGAACATTGGGTCGGTCAACATTGACCACGTCTACACGGTGGACCGCGTCGTGCGCCCGGGCGAGACGCTGGCCAGCACGCGCTACGACAGCTTCGCCGGCGGCAAGGGGCTCAATCAGTCGATCGCGCTCGCCCGGGCCGGCGCTCCGACCCGGCACGCCGGCGCCGTCGGGCGGGATGCCGCCGGGCTGATCGACCGGCTGAAGCGCGACGGCGTCGACGTCGCGCTTCTCAAGGTAACCGACATGCCGACGGGCCATGCCATCATCCAGGTGACCCCGACAGGCGAGAACGCGATCGTGGTCCATGGCGGGGCGAATCTCGCGGTTACCGCGGAGGATGTGGCCCGGGCCGTGGCGTCGTGCTCCCCAGGGGACGTCCTGCTGGTTCAGAACGAGACCAGCGCGGTGGCGGAGGCCATCCGGATGGGCCGGCGGAGGGGGTTGAGGGTCGTGTTCAATCCGGCGCCGATGTCGCCGGCCATCCGTGACTGCCGATTGCAGGACGTGGATATCTTCATTCTCAACGAGACCGAGGCCGAAGGGCTCACCGGCCAGAGCTCGCCGGAAGGCGTGCGGGCCGCGATGGTCGCGTCCTATCCCCATGCCGCCACGGTCCTGACCCTGGGACGGAGGGGAGCGGCCTACATCGACTCATCCGGGATGCTCTGCCACCCGGGCTTTGCTGTGACGGCGGTCGATACAACCGCGGCGGGGGATACCTTCATCGGGTATTTCCTCGCTGAACTCCTGCGGACCGGCCTGCCGGCCAAGGCCTTGGCGCTCGGATGCCATGCCGCGGCTTTGGCCGTGACGCGGCCGGGCGCCTCAGACTCGATCCCGTGGCTGCAGGAGGTCCTTGACGACACGGAGGCGGCGCCGAATGCGTAAGTACCCGCGACTGCCGGACTTCCACAGGCTGACCGAGTCGCTCGCCTTGCAGGCGCAACTCCAGGCGGAGTACGGCGCCAAGGGCATCCGCGGGCCGCTGGCCCGGGCGGAGCGGGCGCTGCGATCGGCCCTTCGTGAACTGCAGGCGCTGCCGCCCGATCCCGGGCTTGCTGCGAAAGAGCCCAACGACTCGAAGGCTATCCGCGCCCTCCGCCCGCGAGGCCCCCGACGTCTATGGACCGGCGTGAATCCGGCTGTCTATAGGGACCGGCTGGCAGGCGCCCTCCTGGGACGGATGGCCGGCTGCACGCTGGGCGCGCCGGTGGAGTTCTGGCCGATCCACAAGATGCAGGCGCTGGCGGCGGAGAATGGGGACGCGTTCCCGCCGACCGACTACTGGGGCACTGTGCCCGAGCCCAAGACAAAACGCTACTCGATGAGCCTGCGGGAGGACTACAGCCGCCGGACGATGTGCGGCGTTCCCGTCGACGACGACATCATCTACACGCTCCTTGGACTCCTGATCGCGGAGGAGTACGGCCCCGAGTTCTCGACGGCCGACGTCGGGGCATCGTGGCTGAAGTACCTGCCCTACGCCTGTACCGCCGAGCATGTGGCCCTCGAGAACCTCAAGAACGGCATCCCCGCAAGTCGGGCGGGAGCGCAGGGCAATCCCTATTGCGAGTGGATCGGCGCCGCGATTCGGGCCGACCCGTGGGGATACATGGCTCCGGGCTGGCCCGAACAGGCGGCATCGATGGCTTACCGGGACGCCTATCTGAGTCATCGCCGCCAGGGCATCTATGGCGAGATGTTCTTTGCAGCCGCTGTGTCGGCGGCGTTTGCGGTGGATGATCCCGTCGAGGCCTTGCGCATCGGCCTCACGGAGATACCCGCACACTGCGCGCTGCACAAAGCCGTCCGCTGGGCGCTGCGGGTCGCTCCGGACATCCGGGACTACAGGCAGGCCCGTGAGGCCGTGGAGCAGCAGTTCAGAGGGATGCACCCCGTCCACACGATCAACAACGCCTGCCTGACCGTGTGGGGGATAACGATCGGCAAGACCGATTTCACGCGGGTGATCGGCGAGACGGTCGCCATGGGTATGGACAACGACTGCACGGCTGCGACCGCCGGGAGCATCGTCGGAGCCGTGGTCGGCAGGCGCGGCGTCCCCGCGACGTGGTACCGGCCCTTCGATGACACCATTCACTCCTACCTGCTGGACCAGAGGAGCTTCTCAATCCGGGACGTCCTGGGGCGCTTCGAGAAACAAGCCGAGAGAGTCTACAGTAACCTACCCAGACCTATTCACGCGCCGCATGGCGGCTCGTGAACAGGTCGCCCTTCGGGATTCGACGCGAGGCACTTACGGCCTCTTGCTCAGGGTTAGCCTTGAGCAAGCGGCGCGAAGCGACGCGCGTCGAAACGTGCGCCGCGAAGCAGCGCGGCGCACGTGGGTTTTGGGCGAAGCATTCGCGCTTCGCGGATAATCCAGGCTAAGGAATGCCGAGCTCGCCCGTCATGCATGAGTGAAGCCGCGGGGCAGCCGGCGCACGACTGGATGGGTCGGCCCCCGGCGTTGAGCCGCCGACCAGGAGACGGCCCTATGCCCGAGACCGACCACGCGCAGTGGGTCGAACGCGCGTTGGCGACCTACGAGAAGCCCCTGCTGCGCTACGCACTGCGCTGGTGCCGCGGTGACCTCGAGTGCGCCCGTGATGCGGTCCAGGATACCTTCCTGAGGCTCTGCCAGCAGCCGCGCCAGCGCATCGAGGACCACCTGGCGCAGTGGCTCTACACCGTCTGCCGGAACCGCGCCATCGAGCTCCTGCGTAAGGAGGTCCGCATGGAACCCCTCAGCGACACCGACCTCGCCACCCGACCGGCCGGCGGCGCGGATCCGGCGCGGCAGGCCGATCGCGGCGACCGCCAGGCGGCCCTGACGCGGCTCCTGGCCGACCTCCCGGAACGCCAGCAGGAGCTCATCCGGCTCAAGTTCCAGGAGGACCTGAGCTACAAGGAAATCAGCAGCATCATGGCACTCTCGGTGTCCAACGTCGGGTTCCTCCTG